>RFHH01000120.1 GCA_003696075.1 Acidobacteriota bacterium | reverse complement strand
GTCCGCCCCTCCCGGCCCCCAGACCGTGCGGCCAACTCTAACCCGGATCGACCGGCCGGTGCTCGAGACCACTCCGGCACCGCCTCGGGCGGGGAGGCTATATTCGACGGGTCGCTGCAGGGAGTCCCCCCTTGGCCGTCGACGAACAGTCAGCGGGCGCTGTCGCGGAGGCGAGCGCCGACACCCGGCACCTCGTCGCGGCGAGCTCCGTGGTCACGGGGCTCATGATCGTCGCCAAGCTGATCGGGCTGGTGACGCAGGGTGCGATCGCCGCCGTCTTCGGCGCGAACCGCGCGACCGACGCCCTCCGCATCGCGCTGAGCATTCCCCCGATGTTCTCCACATGGGTCGAGATGCCCATCCGCGCGGCGATGGTGCCGCTGTTCACGCGCAAGCTGCACGCCGAGGGCGAGGCGGCGGCCTGGCGTGCGGCGAGCAACATCCTCAACACCATCGGGCTGGGCCTGCTGATCCTCGTGGGGCTGCTCCTTCTCGCGGCGGAGCCGGTGGTGCGCATCGCCGCCCCAGGGTTCCGGTCGCCCGAGATCTGGAAGCAGTCGGCCTTCTTCGCGCGAATCGTCGTTCCTTCGATCTTCTTCTCGGTCCTCGCCGTGCTGCTGGGGAGCCTGCAGAACGTCTACCGCCGCCAGCAGTTCCCCGCCCTCGGGCGGGTGCTCAACGGCGTGGCGCTTCTCGTCTGCGTCCTCTGGCTGGGGCGGATCGTCGGCCTGTCCGGGTGGGCGGTGGGCGTGCTCGCCGGCTCGGTGTTGGCCTTCGCGCTCCAGCTCGGGGTGCTCTGGCGTCACCGGCGGTACTACCGGTGGCGCGTGGCGCCCCGGGCACCGGAGGTGCGAGAGGCGATCGCCCTCGTCCTGCCGCTGTTCGTCGGCTTGACGGGAACCCGCGTGGACGTCTTCATCGAACAGCTCCTGGCGTCGTTCCTGCCCGAGGGGCATCTCTCGACGCTGGCCTTCGCCGTGATCCTCGTCGGCATGATGACCGACCCGCTCATCTCGGTGACCTCGTCCGTGCTCCTGCCTCATTTCGGCCACCTCGCCGCCCAGGGTCGGCTGGAGGACCTGCGGCACCGGCTCACGCAGGCGGTGACGGGGTACCTGTTTCTCATCCTGCCCCTCGTCGCCGTCCTGCTGCCCGGGAGCCTCCCCGTGGCGCGGCTGGTGTTCGGCTGGGGGAAGATGACGCCCGACCAGATCGCGCTGACCGCGAGCCTGATGCCGGTCCTGGCGCTGGCCGCGCCGGTGTTCGCCGTCGGCCAGGTGTTGGCGCAGGCCCACATCGGCCGCGGCGACACCCGGACGCCGATGGCGATCGGCCTGTGGCGCGTGGGGGTCAAGATCGTCCTCTCGCTGGCGCTCCTTCCGGGTCTCGGCGTGCTCGGGCTCGCGGCGGCGTCGGCCGCCTCCAGCTACTTCCGCACCACGCTCCTCTGGCGGCGCCTGCCCGAGCCGATCCGGCCCCCGGGCCGGTTGCTGGCGCGCCACCTGGCGTCGCTCCTGACCGCCACCGCCGCCGGGGCGCTGGCGGTCGCGGGCCTTCTCGCCGTCCTGCCGGAAGGGCGGGGATTCGTCATGCAAACGGTGCGCCTCGGCGCGGCGGCGGGCGGCGGCGGTCTCGTCTACCTCGCTGCGGCGCTGGCGATCTCGCACCAGGCGCGGGCCGTGGCCGGGCGGCTCCTCCGGCGCGCGGGCCTGGGGCGCTGAGCGGCCGGGCGCCCGCCCGGCTGTCCAACCCTTTTCCTCTCAGAGGGTTGGGCGCTGCCGGGCGCTTCCCACCGGGGTCGCGGCTACAATCGAAGGAGATCGGGCGCCGTCCGGCGACTTGATGAACGAGGGGTGAGCACGATGATCTTCGATCCGACCTACTTCCTCTTCCTGACACCCGCGCTGCTGCTGTCGCTGTGGGCGACGTTCAAGACGAAATCGGCGTTCAAGAAGTACTCGCGCGTGCCGGCGAGCCGCGGGCTGACCGGCGCGCAGGCGGCGGCGGAGATGCTCCGGCGGGCCGGCGTGGACGGCGTCCGGATCGTCGCGACGGAGGGATTCCTCTCGGATCACTACAACCCGGCCACGCGGACGCTGGCGCTCTCGCCTGCCGTGCACTCCCAGCGGTCGATCGCGGCGATCGGTGTCGCCTGCCACGAGGCGGGACACGCCCTCCAGCACGCCGCCAACTACGCTCCGCTCTGGGTCCGCACGGCCCTGGTCCCGACGGCCAGCATCGGTTCCAGCGTCGGCTACCTCGTGATGCTCCTCGGGCTGTTCCTCTCGAGCGTCAACATGGTGCTGATCGGGGCGGCGCTCTTCTCGGCGGTCCTGCTGTTCCAGATCGTCACGCTGCCGGTGGAGTTCAACGCCTCCCGCCGGGCGAAGCGGCTTGCGGTCGAGTACGGCCTCGTGACGGACGACGAACGGCGCGGACTGGCCAAGGTGCTGAACGCCGCGGCGATGACCTACGTCGCGGCGGCGTTCTCCACGCTGATGACGCTGCTGTACTTCCTGTTCCGCGCGGGAGTTCTGGGAGACCGCGACTGAGCCGCGCGGCCGGCGCCGGCCGCGCGGCCCGTCGGGGCGCGCGCCTCAGCGCACCGCCTTGCGGATCTCGCGCTTCCAGTGGCGGATCTGCCGGCGCAGCCGCTTGAGGCGCGCGTGGTCGTGCTCCTGCTCCGCCTTGTCGCGCTCGGCCTTCAGCGCCCGAATCTTGGCCTTGACCGCCGTCTTGTCGATGCCGACGACTTCGTGGTGCTCCTTGGTGTCGATGTCGAGAGCCTTGCAGATCGCCAGCAGGAGCTGCTCTTTGTGCATCGTGGTGTAGCCGCGGACCGCCTCGCTCTCGATCTCCTTGGCGATCTCCCGCAGCTCGGCGACGGTCTTCTTCTTCAGATCCTGGTAGGTGTACTCCATCGCAACCTCCCGGGAAGGAAGACGCGTCATTCTACCGCGCGCCCCGCGCCTTGCACCGGGGCTCCCGGCGGGCGCCCGCCCGCGGGGGCGGTTCCCGGGAGGGGTTCCGGCGCCCGGAGGTGATGCCACCCCGGAGTGGGGGAGGATGCGTCGTAGAGCGCGAGCTGGGCGGCGAGACGGCGGCCATAGCCCTCGAGGTCCTTCCGCTCCTCGATCCCGCAGCAGTCCGCCATCCTCCCCGCACGGATGTCCTCGAGGAGCATCTTCAGGATCAAGTCGTCGTCGGCGAAGTCGACGCGCACGCGGTTTACCTCGACGTCCACCAGGTAGGTCAGCCGGCCGGGTCCCCTCCTGCCCGCGTCGCACGCGGCTGTCTTGACGCCGAAGCGAAGTCGCCGGCGCGTGGCGTCCCATTCGGCCCCGCCGGCGGAGTCACCGACGAGTTCCTCCCCGGGCAGCTTGTCGCCTGGGATCGGGTGAGCGGGACGTTCTCTCTGTTCCTCGACGATCCCAGCTGGCCGGAAAGCTCCCAGACGACGGGGCTGTCTTTCCCGCCGCCACCCGGCAGCGTCGGTCCGAGG
>RFHH01000119.1 GCA_003696075.1 Acidobacteriota bacterium | reverse complement strand
GGCGGCATCCGGTGCCCCGCGGGCCGGGGCCGCGTCCGCGGGGGGTGCCGGCTCGCTCTCGGGCCTCGGCTCGGGCGCCGGCGGTTCCTCGGGTTCCGGCTTCGCTTCCGGAGCCCGGCCCGCCGGAGCGGCGGCCGGCGCGGGCGGCGCGCTCCGCCCCGTCTCGACGGGTGCTCGGGCACCAGGGGGTGAGTCGGCGGGGACGCCAGCATCCGATGGCCGTCCCTCCGCAGGGGTCCGCCGCGAGGGCCGGGGATTTCGGCCCCGTGCCTCCGGCGCGGGCAGCGCGGGCGCCTCGGCGGAGCCAGCCCCGCCGCCGGCCTCACCGCTCGGGGCATCGGTATCGGAAAGAACGGGGACAGCTCTCAGCGGCATTCGTGCGGCCCCGGCACGCCCTGGCTCCGGAGTGACGGGCGCCGGCCCGCTCCGCCCCGCCGCCGGCGCGCCGCCAGCCGCGCCGGCGACGTCGGAGCCGCCGGCCGGCACGGCGGGTCGAACGGGCCCGCGCAGGGCCACCAGCGCCACCGCCATGGCCACCGCCCCGGCGCCGCCCAAGCCGACCCAAAGACGCCAGCGCGCACCGCTGGCCTTGGTCTCACGTGCCGCGGGACCGTCCTTTCGGGGAACGCGAGCGGGAGCGGAGGACACCGTCGGCCGGCGATCGGGGCGGCCCGCCGCTTCCTGCCCCCGCGCTTCGCGCGGCGCGGGCCGCGATTTCGAACGCACCGGCTCCGGGGTGGGTGCGCCCGCGCCGGACTCCCCTCCGGCGGCCCGCGCGGCCCGATCGGCGGCCGCCGCCCCACGCGCCGGCGGTCCCTCTTCCGGCCTTTTCGGGAGCGTTGAGGCGGGGGTGGATGCGGGCGCTGGAGCGACCACCCCGGCGGCCGGGGCGGCCGCCCTCGTCTCGCGGGCGGTGCCGGCGGCCACCATCTCCGTTGCCTTCGAAGGATCGAACGCCGCCTCGATCCAGGAGCCGACCTGGTCCTCGTCCAGCTCGCAGAGGTCGACGGCCGGCCGGTCGAGGACGGCGGCCGTGGCCCCGGGCCCCCGAGGGGCGCCGGCACGTCGGTCGTGAGGCGGAATCTCCAGAGGCTGCATGGGTGCCGGCGGCTCCAGCAGCCTCATGACCGCGGCCAGGAGCACGCGGTCCTGCTCCGGACGCTCGAGAAAGAGCCGGGCTCCGGCGTGCTTGGCGCGAAGGTGAGCCTCCTTGCCCCGCAACCGGCGCGAGGTGAGCAGCACGGGGGGAGGCGTCGCCCCGCCCTCCTCGACGAGCGATCGACAGAACTCGAATCCAGAGCCGCCGTCGATGTCCGCATCGACCACGATCACGGCCGGCGCGAACTCGGCGATCGCCAGCCGGGCGTGCGCTGCCGAGCCGGCGGTGACCACGTCGATCCCGCGGCTTTCGAGAAACGACTGGGTCGCGCTCAGTTCGGCGGCGTCGCTGTCGACGACGAGGACAGTACCGGCCATGGCGGGGCCACCTCGGTTCCCCCTTCAGGCCCAACATGGGCCCCGGCCGGTACCCCCGGCAACAGCGACCGCAGTTCGGCTGCTGGATGGCCCGGCGGGCCGGGTGGACGCGAAGGGGCGATCCGAGGGGCCCGTGGCCGGGCTTCTGCGGATCGCCCCGATCGGGCTTTTCGCGGCCTGCTCGGGGTCAGAACATCTTCCCGACGGCCTCGGCGATCGCGTCGGCGAGCTTCTCCGGGATGACGATGTTGTCCCCCAGCGTGAACTCGCTGACGACCGGCGAGACCTGCGTGCCCGTGTCCATGCCGTTGAACGCAGCGGCGGCCTCGTTCACGTGCACGCTGCCGTCCGGATCCACGACCTGCTCGAACGCCGCGCCGAAATCCTCGTTCGTGTCCGCGAGCCCGCGCAGAAAGGTCAGGAGCCCGATGCTCGGTGCGATCCGCGCCTCCAGTTCTTCGACCTTCAGTTTCCGTCTCATCGTGACTCTCCTGTTTTGGCGGATTCCGCCGCTGGGCACCACCGCTTCCTCTTCGCCCCCGCCTCGGGCCGGGGCGCGGGGCGAGCCGTCCTCGTACGGCCGGGGGCCGCGGGAGGGAGCCGGGCCTGGGAGCGGCCTCGAGCCGGGCCACACCCCCCGCCTCGGCGGCGCGCCCGAGATCGACGCTTCCGCGGTCCGCTCACCGCCCCTGCAACGCCCGCGCCAGGAGCTCCGAACGACGTGGCTCCCTGGACCTCCCGCCGGGTCCGAACGCCCGATCGGTTGTCCGGCGAGCGCTTCCCGGCGACCGCACCGCCGGATCGGCCCGATCCCGATGGCGACCGGCTTGCGCCTCGTCGCGCTCACGCGCGGCCGGGCGCGGGCAAGTCCGCACCGGATCGAAACGCGGATTTCAACTTCGTCATCGTCCGGATGCGGCCGGAGGCCCCCGCCGGTTGTTGGCGGCGCGCGAAGTCTCCAGATTGCCAGGAGGGAGACCGGAGATGCGCCGTCGCGAAATCCTCGCCGCCTTCACCCTCCTCCTGGCTCTACCCGCACCCGCAGCGCCGGAAAGGCTTCGGGTGGACGCCGTCGATCTGGTGCCCGGGGAGGGAGAGGCGGAGGAGAAGGTGGCGCGGCTCGTGGTGACCCGCGGAGACGGGCGCACGTTCGTTCTGGAAGCGGACCCGGCGTGCGGGATGGTGACCCCGGGCGACGAGCTGCTCCTCGACTCCGAGGGAACCGCGCCGGCGCCGGGAGCGCGCGTTCGCCGGCCGGGATCCGGGGAGTCGTGCCTGGTCCAGCGGGTGGAGATCGTTCGCGTCGTTCGCGTGCGCACGAGCGAGGAGACCGGGCGGATCCGCGGCCGGGTTCCCCCGGCGGACTTGCGCCGGGCCCTGCGGGAAGCGCTCGAGGCGCTCGGCTACGCCCCCCGGCCGACGGCGGAGGGCCTCATCGACGCACTCGCCCGATACCGCGCCGACCGCTGGCACGACGTGCGGGGCAAGCCGGTGAGCTTCTCCTTCTGGGCCCTGGGCCTGGAGTACCTGGTGGAACGAGCGGGAGATCCGGAGGCCGTCCCGACTGCAGGAATCTTGTTCGACGCCGGGGACTAGCGGCGCGCGCTAGAATGCCCCCGTGCGGCGGGTCGTCATTCTCGGGGCGGGCAACGCGACGCACGCGGACGGTCGCGCCCACACGTCGCTTCTGGCGGAGAGCACGGCGGGCGAGCTCCTTCTCCTCGACGCCGGTGCGACGGTGTTGCATCGCCTGCGGCGCCGCCGCGCCTCGGCGTTCGAGCGCGAGTCCCTCTCGAGGTTGGATGCGGTCCTCGTGACGCACTTTCACGGGGACCACGTCCTGGGACTCCCGTTGATCCTGCTTCACCTCTCGATCGACCTCCGGCGTTCCCGCCCGCTGGCGATCTTCGGACCGCGCGGGATCGAAGAGCACGTTCGTCGCTTGCAGGAACTCGCTTACCCCGGCTTCACCCTCGGATTCGACCTGCGCTTCGTCACGATGACGGCTGGCCCGCACCAGCTGGGAAGCGTGACGGTGACCGGGCTTCCGGTCACGCACAAGCCGGAGAGCCTCGCCTATCGACTCACCGGTCCGGCCGGGCGGACGGTGGCCTACAGCGGGGACGCTGCCTTCGACGATCTCCTGTTCGAGGCCGTCCGCGGTGCCGATCTGGCGGTGCTCGAACTGTCCCTTCTCCAGCAGCCGGATCCGCCTTTGCCGCACGTATCGTTGGAGGAAGTGCGCCGGCGGCCCGGCGCCCTCGAGGCGCGGCGCGTCGTGTTCGTCCACACCGACGACGAACTCGCGGCGGCGGTGCGGCGCGACGGCCCGTTCGAGGCGGCGGAGGAGGGGGCGGAGATCGCCGTGTGAGCCGGGCCGGCCCCGGCCGGAGGTGCCGGCGCGCTCCGCGGCGGTAAAGGCGCGACCGGGACGCCCCCGCCGCGCCGGGGCGGAGCCCGCCGGCCGGAAGCGCCCGCGCGACCCGTTCGGAGGCGGGGCGGCGGTCTTCCCGGCCGGGCAACCGGATCGCGTCCCGCCGCCGGGGCACCACGCACTACAATGCGGCGTCCCCTCGGCGGGAAAGACGGTGCGGCCGATGAGACGCATCCCCGAACGTTCCTCACCCCCCGAACACCCCGCGCGGCGGGCCGTCCTGCGCCGCCTGGCGGCTCTGCTGGCGTGGGCGGGTCTGCCGTCCCGGCTGCGAGCCGCCCCGCCGGCCTCCGGGTCGTTACCGCGGCGAGCCCTCGGCAGGACCGGCGTCGAACTTCCCGTTCTCGGGCTGGGGGGCTTCCACGTGGGCAAGGCGCCCACCGAAAAGGACGCACGCCGGCTCGTCGAAACGGCCTTTTCGGAGGGGATCCGCTTCTTCGACAACGCCGAGAGCTATCAAAAGGGTCGTGCCGAGCGCTGGATGGGGGCGGCGCTGGAGGGAATCAGGGACCAGGTCTTCCTCATGACGAAGACCTTCGACCTGGCCAAGCGCGACGCGGAGGGCGCGAAGCGCCATCTCGAGGGTAGCCTGGAGCGGCTCCGGACGGACCACCTCGATCTGTGGCAGCTCCACAGCGTGCGGAGCGTGGCCGACGTGGAAAGGGCCTTCCGGAAGGGCGGCGCGATGGAGTACATCCTGGAACAGAAGCGGCTCGGGGTGGTGCGTTTCGTCGGGGTGACCGGTCACAAGGATCCCGAGGCGAACCTTCGGGCGCTCGCCTTCTGGGACGAGGGGTGGCGGTTCGACGTCATGCAGATGCCCCTCAATCCGATCGACTACCACCAGAAGAGCTTCCAGCGGCGCGTCCTGCCCGAACTGGTCCGGCGCGGAATCGGCGTGCTCGCGATGAAGACGAACGCGGGCGGGGCTCTCGCGTCGCGCGGCGTCTGCACCGTGGAAGAATCGTTGCGATACGTTCTGGCGCTCCCCGTCAGCGTGGTCATCTCGGGCATGGAGACGCCGGAACAGGTGAGGCGGAACGCGGCGATCGTCCGCGAGTCCGCGCCGATGAGCGAGAGCGAGCGGAGGGCCTTGCTGGAGAGGATCGCGCCCCGGGCCGGTCTCGAGCTCGAATGGTACAAGTCGTGAGAGGTGCTCCCTTCGGGGTGCGTTTTCGGCGCCGCTCCCCCATGGACGCGATTCCCGACCCGAACGCCGCGGCGGCGGGGTCTCCGGCCGCGGGAACGGGCGTCGGTGCGGTAGGCGCCGCAGGGGAGGAAGGCCCGGAGGGGGCTCGCAGCGGCGGGCGGCTTCGATGGCGCGGTGGCAGCCGCGGCAGCGGTGTGGGGGCCGCGAAACACCGGTAGTGATGCGGCGGCCTGCGGACACCGGATCGGGCCCCGCCCCGAGAAGGCGCAGCCCGGCGCGTCGTCCGTAGGGCTCAGGCGGGCCGGGCTCCGGCGCGCGCCAGCGCCAGCTCGAAGACGATCTTCTCGTGCAGGAGTTCCTCCTTGCTCGCCGGGATGTCGGTGATGATCGTCTCGAAGCCGACGCCGATGTAGCGGGCGAGAATCTCGGCCACCTGCCGGTAGCTTCCGACCAGGTAGGGGCAGAAGGTCTTATAGTTCTTGAAGGGAACGAGCCAGTACGGATAGCTGCCCGGCTCGTCCGCCTCCAGCCGCGCGAGGCGCTCGTGCCAGACGGAGTCGGACGTCTTCGAGGCGAGCTGGTGCGTGAGTTGTCCCTTCCGGTCGCTCGGGAACCGCGCCTGGGCGATCCGCCACGCGTCTTCCTCGTACTCCCGGGCGATGATCCCCACTCGGAGGCCGAACCGGACTCCGCGCTCGAGCGGATTCTGCTCGTAGAACTCGACGGGCTCCGGGTAACGGACAGCCACGGCCCCCAGGGCGCGCGCCGCCGCCATGCCCGCCTCGGAGGAACCGGACAGCAACAGGCGGGGCATCAGATCCGGATCGAGCGGAGGATGGAGCCGAAGACGGCGGATCCGGTAGTAACGACCCTCGAAGTCGACGGCCCTGTCGCGGTTCCGGAGGAGTTCGAGCACGATACGGGTGTACTCGGTGAGCCGAGCGTAGCGCTCGTCGTGCGGCGTTGTGTCACCGAGAGAAAGGAGATCGTTCCGGAAGGCACCGGCGACCATGTTCAGCGCGACGCGCCGCCCGTACAGGAGTGCCAGCGTGGATACTTTCTTGGCGCACCAGTAGGGGTGCATGTAGATCGGCTGCTGGGCGATCAGCGGCACCAGCCGGGTCGTGTTCTCCAACACGAGCTGCGCCACCGACCAGTTGTCGACGAGCGAGTGATCGATGTAGATCAGGCTCCCGGTGAACCCGCATTCCTCGCTCCAGCGGGCCACTTCGATGACCTTTTCGGCATAGCTCCGGTCGTCTTCCGGGTAGAACCCGGGACGCGTGGGCAAGGCGGGATTCGTCGTCCCGGGACAGGTCGAGTAGATCTCGATCGCTCTGGTCGATGAAGGTTCGTTCATGATGCGGCTCGCTGCCCGCCGGCTCGCCGGGCCTGACATGGGTCAAGATACGGGACGGGCGGCCTTCGCGCGGCCGGTTTCTGCAAGCCGCTAATTTCTAGTGGGTTACGCCTCGTTTCGCCCCTCGGCGATGGCGGTGGGTGGGCCGCTCCCCGAAGCGGAATCGTCCCGTCCGGTCAGGGGCGGCGATCGCGGAGCGGGCCGGCAGCCCCCGGCTCCGCCGAGATCCCGCCTCGGGTCGGCGCGTGGATCGCCGTCGATAACGTCCGCGGAGTCAGCGCCCGGCACGGGGGCCTTCCGGCCCCGGGTGTCCCCCGGCCAGATAGCGCAGGATCTCCTCGAGTTCTCCGGGCCTCCACTCGATCGTCACCGCCTCGAGACGGTCGCCACAATGCCCGCAGTGGAGAGGGGCCCCCTCCACCAGGGCCTCCCGGACCACGCCCCAGGACGTCGCGAACCTCCTTCGGCACCCGTCGCAACGAACGCGGGCGGCGCGCGCCGGCGACGGTGGCACGGGAGAGGACTTCGCCGGGCCGGCGAGCCTCCGGCGCAGCCATGCAAGGTGGCGGAGGAACGCGGCGGCCTCGTTCCCGAGCCGGGCCCAGGCGACCCGGCCCGTGCCGGCCGTGGTCCCTGGACGTAGCCACCTGTCCAGAACGCGGTCTTCGCCTCCCGCCTCCGGGCGCGGAGCCGGGCGATCGGTTCCGGCTCGTCCGTTCGCGTTCATGCCGAGCGCTCCCCGTGCCCGTGGGACATGCGAAGCCCGTGCCGCGCGGCCCGCGGATGCCTGCGAACGGCCACACCCCGCTGCGGGCCCGCCCGGAAACGCCCCGGGAAACCGTCTCGGGGGAGCGGTTCCGATCCTGTCACGCGCGGCCCTCGCCTCCATTGCGCGGCGCCGGCCATCGGTTCGTTGCGAAGCCCTCCGGCGGCGCACGGCGGCTCGACACGAGCCGGACCCCCGGGCCCCAGCTCTTCGCCGGGGGCGTTCAAGCGTTCCCGAGACCTCGCGCCGGTAGGAACGGTCCGCGGCCGCCGGTCTTCCATCTCACCGCCGCCGTCCCGAGGCCGAGATAGGCGATGGCAACCGCCACGGCGCGGGCGAGGCGCCACGGCCAATCGGCGTACAGAACGGGAGCGCCCCCGACCGCGGGAGAGAGGAGCGGCCGTGCGAAGAGGAGGCCGCCGATGATCCGGACAGGAGCGGATGGCCACCCCGCGACGTCGGCGAGAAAGTCGAACACCAAGGCGAGGAGCAACAGTCCCAGACAGGCCGCCACGTTCAGCCACCCCGCAAGGACGCCGCCCAAGGCGAGGCAGAGCGCGACGAGCGGAAGATACCGCACCGGCGCGGCGAGGATCCCGATGGCCAGCGAGCCGGCGGGAGCCGCCGTGCCCGCGCCCAGGGCGGCCCCCAGGAGCACCCCCATCGTCCAGGCCAGGCCGAGGAAGACGGCGATCCAGAAGCACGACACGGTGACGAAGAAGGTCCCGGGAGGCACGCCGGCGGTGCGGAGCAGAGCCCAGCGCCCGGTTCTCGCCTCGCGCGACACCGCTTCCCCGGTGAGGTAGAAGGCGGTCACGAACGCCCAACCGTCGAGCGCCTTGAACAGTCCCTCCAGGCGCGTTTCCGGGGCCGCGAACAGGTAGCCGAGCCACACGGGCGCGAACAAGAGAAGCAGAACCAGCAACGCGACCAGGTGCCGCCGATTTCGGAGATGGTCCTCCGCCAGCAGGCGCGCCGTCGCGGCCATCCGAAGGGCCTGCTCGGCGAATCTCCGCTCGGCGTCACGCACGGCCGACCTCATGGTAGGTTCGCTCGAGTCCGGTCAACCGCGGTTCGATCCGCTGGACCTCGAGTCCTTCCCGCACGAGGGGATTGAGAACGCCCGCCAGCCCGCCGGCCACCCGGCCGTCGACGATCAGCGAGACGACTCCCGGTGCCACCGCACGGATTTCGCGGATCGCCGTCGGACCGAGGATGCGGAGCGCCGTGGCCTCGCTGCAGCGCAGCACCACCCGGATCTCGTCGCAGGCCGCCAGATCGTCCTTGCTGCTCTCGTGCCGGATCCTGCCCTGGCGAAGGAACAGGAACCAGTCCCCGAGGCGATCGAGTTCGAGGAGCCGGTGGGAGCTGACGACGATCGTTTTCCCGGCTGCAGCGAAGCGCTCGATGCGCCGCATCCATCGCGCCGCCGTCTCCGCGTCGAGCGATGCGAACGGCTCGTCGAGCAGCAGGATGTCCCAATCCCCGATCACCGCCATCGCCAGGGCCGCTTGCCGGCGCTGGCCCGCCGATAGCCGCGGCAGCGGGCGGTTCAGCCACGGGGCCATCCCGTCCTCGTGGACGATGCGGTCGAGGCGGGCGAGTTGGTCGGGATCCGCCGCGCGGAGCCGGGACAGGGTCCGTATCCAGATCGACGCGGGCAGATTGGACTGCGGAGGCAGGAAGTCGAAGGCGGCGGCGACCCGCCGCCTCCGGAGAGCCGACTCGAGCGGCTCCCCCCCGATCTCCACGCTTCCCTCGTCCGGCCTGAGGAGACCCGCGAGCAGGCCGAGGAACGTCGTCTTCCCGGAGCCGTTGGGTCCCACGAGAGCGGTCACCTGCCCCGCACGCAGGTGGAGGTTCGGCACGTCGAGCGTGAACCCCCCGCGATACCGGTACTTCAAGCCCCGCACCCGGATCATGGAGGGACCCTCCTCTCCGGAATCGGGAAAACGCTTCATTCTAGCTCACTCACCGCAGCTTCGGCGTGAGATCGTTGATCTCCTGGAGCACGCAGAGCTCGGAGCCGACCAGGTAGCAGGTCCAGATCGTGGCGCAGGCCCACCACGGGTCGCCGTGGCAGCAGTGGCAGCCCCCCTCCCAGCATCCCCGGCAGGCCCTGCACGTGTCCTCGAGGCACCCGAGGTATCGTCCGACGGGACTTCCGCCGTGCGTGTCCATCGTGAGTCCCCTCAGTGCGGACCGGAGGGCCAGCACCCGGAAATCTCCGGGCGCGGCCTCGGCGGCGATCCATTCCACCGCCTGGAGCACCGCGGACGCCGTCCGGCCGCTCACGAGGAGAAGGTAAGCCCCGAGATCCCCTTCGGTCAGGCGGACGGTGAGCGTTCCCGCGGGCGTTTCGTCGACCTCCGCCGAGAGGCGGAGATCGCCCCACGATCTCGTCGAGACCACACGGTGTGGCCAACGGGACTCGGCCGCCCAGACAAAGGGGTCTTCGTCGAGGCGGCCCGCGAACCTCAGGCCGCTCCGGGTGATCGTCAGCACCGCCTCCAGGAGCACGCGATCTCCCTCTCGAAGAAGCGCGCGCTCGACGGCCTCGTCTTTCGAACTCCTGTCCACCGAGAGCCCCAGGCTGATCGGCCGGCCGGCGATCTGGCAGGTATAAGTGGTTTCGCTGTCCCTGTCGGTCCGGATGCAGGCGAGCAGGGCGGTGGGAGTGCCGAGCGACGCGAGGCAAAGCCCGATCGCGCCGGCGCGGATGGCCCTCCGCGCCGCAAGGATTCGATCGTTCATGCAACCTCCCTTCCCGCGCCGCGGCAACGCCGCGGTACCGACGGAGGCTGCGTCGACGCGGGTCCGCCGGAGTCTTGCGTTCAACCTCATCTGAACGCAGCGAAGCCGCCGGAGCAAGAGCGCCGGCGGCTTCGGGCGATCCGGGTTTGCGCGGTTGGGAGCGCGGCGGATGCCGCCCGGGGGCGGCTCAGGTGCGCTCGAGTTCCATGTCGAGTCGCAGGCCGGCCGCGAACCGCTCGAGCATCTCGACACCGCTCCGCTCGGCGGTCTCCAGCCATTCCTCGATCGCAGCCCGCCCGTCGGCGGCGCCTCGCGACGCGCGCTTCCACGCGTCGACGAGCCGGCGCCTGGCGGCGAGCATGGCGCGCACCGCCGGTCCGACCTCTTCTGCCCGTTCCAGGCGCTCGGCTGTCGGGGCCGGTCCCAGCGGGTTGCGCTGGAGTTCTTCCTGGCACCGGGCCAGCATGGCGCGTACCGCTCCCTCGGCCCGGGAGAGCTCCTCGCGGAGCGCCGGCAGCAGCACCTCGGCCGCGTAGCGCTTCGCGGCGGCAGCGGCGCCGTCGGGCGCCGGCGCGGGCCGTGCCTGCCGGGGACGCCGGAGGCGGGCGAGTCCGAGGCGCTCGAGGGCCAGGAGGTAGATCCAGGCGATGTCCAGCTCGAACCACCTGTGCGACAGGCGTGCGGAGCCCGGGCGGGCGTGGTGGTTGTTGTGGAGCTCTTCACCGCCCATGATCACTCCCCACGGAACGATGTTCGAGGAGTCGTCGCGGGTGTCGAAGTTCCGGTAGCCGATGCGGTGGCCGATCCCGTTGATCACGCCCGCAGCCCAGAACGGAATCCAGATCATCTGAACGATCCAGATCAAGGCGCCCGCCGCGCCGAACAGCGCCAGGTCCACGGCGGCCATCAACACGATGCCGAGCATCGGATGGGCGGCGTAAACCCTCCGCTCCATCGCGTCGTCGGGAGTTCCCTTGCCATAGGTCGCGAGCGTCTCGGGGTCGGCAGCGGCCGCACGGTACAGGCCGACGCCGCCGAAGACGACCTTCCACAGCCCCTTGACGCGCGGGCTGTGCGGATCGTCCGCGGTCTCCACCTTCGCGTGGTGCTTGCGGTGGACGGCCACCCACTCCTTCGTCCGGAGCCCGGTGGTGAGCCAAAGCCAGAAGCGCAGCGCGTGCTCGACGGCCGGGTGCAGCGTCACCGAGCGGTGCGCCTGGGCGCGGTGGAGGAAGATCGTCACCGCGACGACCGTCATGTGGGTCATCGCGAGGGCCACCAGGACGTATCCCCACCAAGGGAGGGGAAGAAGTCCCTGGAACAACGGATTCGAAAGCATCTTGCTCATCCTCGGTCTTTTCGTGTCGCCCCGCGAGTCAGGGCCGGCGTTGTGGGCCCCCGCGGGTCGAAACGATCCTGGCATGGCTATGTCATGGTCGTGACACGGCCCCGGGGCCGCTCGCCGGCGGCCTTCGGGAGGGGGTATTCTCCCGCCAGCGGGGCCCCCGGCATCCGGAAGGTCCCGCGGGGCCCCGAGCGGAGGCGGCATGGCCGAGCGCACGGCGCTGATCACCGGGATCACGGGGCAGGACGGCAGCTACCTGGCGGAGTTCCTGCTCGCCCGCGGGTACCGCGTGCACGGGCTGGTCCGGCGCTCGAGCACCTTCAGCACGGACCGCATCGAGCATCTCTACCAGGATCCCCACGAGCCCGATGCCCGCCTGCGCCTTCACTATGCCGACCTCGGCGATCCCGATTCGCTCAGGCACGTGATCGCATTCTGCGATCCCGACGAGGTCTACAACCTGGGGGCGCAATCGCATGTCCGAGTCAGCTTCGACCTTCCGCTGTACACCGCCGATATCGTCGGGCTCGGCACGCTGCGCTTGCTCGAGGCGGTGCGCGAGCACGAGAGGCGGACGGGACGGCGCGTGCGTTTCTTTCAGGCGTCCTCGTCCGAGATGTTCGGGAACGCTCCCGAGTTCCCGCAGCGCGAGACGACGCCCATGCGTCCGCGGAGTCCGTACGGCGCCGCGAAACTGTTCGCCCACAACCTGGTGGTGAACTATCGCGAAGCGTACGGGATGCACGCCTCGTGCGGGATCCTGTTCAATCACGAATCGCCGCGTCGGGGCGAGACCTTCGTCACTCGCAAGATCACGCGCGCCGTCGGGCGGATCAAGGCCGGTCTCCAGGACAAGCTCTACCTGGGTAACCTCGAGGCCCGGCGCGACTGGGGCTTTGCGGGCGACTACGTCGAGGCGATGTGGCTCATGCTCCAGCGCGAAGAGCCCGGGGACTACGTCGTCGCCACCGGGGAGACGCACTCGGTGAGGGAGTTCGTCGAGGAGGCGTTCGGGCTGGCGGGCCTGGACTGGAGGGACCACGTGGAGACCGACCCCAGGTACCTCCGGCCGACCGAAATCGACGCTCTCTGCGGCGACGCCTCCAAGGCCCGGCGTGAGCTGGGCTGGTCGCCGAAGGTGGGTTTCCGGGAGCTCGTGCGGATGATGGTGGAATCGGACCTCGAGCTGGCGAGAAGAGAACGGCTGTTGCGCGACGCGGGGGCCGGTCCGGGCGAAGGCGCCCGCGGCGCCGGACCGGCGTCCCGGCCTGCCGACCGGTGGGTCGGGGAGGAACGTCCGTGAAGCTCGACTGGAGGAGAACGAGGGTCACTGTCACGGGCGGCGCAGGATTTCTCGGCCGGGCCGTCTGCCGGCTGCTGGCGGCGCGCGGCGGCCAGCCGTTCGTCCCCCGGCGCCGCGACTTCGATCTCACCAGGGAGCAGGACGTCGAGCGGCTCTTCGAGGTGGCCCGTCCCGAGGTCGTGATCCACCTGGCCGCGGAGGTGGGCGGCATCGGCGCGAACCGCGCCCACCCAGGTCGCTTCTTCTACGCCAACCTGGCGATGGGTCTTCATCTCATCGAGCACGCCAGAAAGCGGGGTATCCGGAAATTCGTGCAGGTCGGCACCGTATGCTCCTACCCGAAGCACACGCCGGTACCGTTCCGGGAGGAGGACCTGTGGAACGGATTCCCCGAGGAAACCAACGCCCCCTACGGGATCGCCAAGAGGGCATTGATCGTGATGCTGGATGCCTACCGGCGGGAATACGGGCTGCGAAGCGCCGTGGTTCTTCCGGTCAACTTGTACGGTCCCGGTGACAACTTCGACCTGGAGACGTCGCACGTGATACCGGCCTTGATCCGCAAGATGAGCGCCGCGGCGGACGCGCGAGCGGACGAGGTCGTCTGCTGGGGAACGGGGGAGGCGTCGCGGGAGTTCCTCTACGTGGACGACGCGGCGGAGGGGATTCTCGCCGCGGCTGAGACGATGGAGGATCCGGTTCCGATCAACCTGGGAACCGGCGAGGAGATCACGATCCGGCGACTCGCAGAGACGATAGCGCGGCTGGTGGGCTACCGCGGGCGGCTCCGGTGGGATCCGTCGAAGCCCGACGGCCAGCCTCGCCGCTGCCTGGACGTGACCCGGGCCCGACGCCTGCTGGGCTGGTCGGCGCGCACACCGCTCGAGGAAGGGCTCGAGCGGACGATCGCGTGGTTCCGCTCGCAGGGTGCCGTCCGGGAGGTCCGGTACGACTGAGTCGGTCCCTTCCTCCGGAGCGGGCGGCCGCGAACCGCGATAGAATCGCGCGCCCTGTCGACGTCGCGCCCCGCGGCGGGATGGAGGGCTCGGTCCATGTGGCGTTCCCGCTTCCGTCTTTCGGCCGGTGTCTTGGTTTTCCTTCTGGCGGTGACGGCCGCCGCCGCCCAGACGAAGCTCCTCAGGTTTCCCGACATCCACGGGAACCGGATCGTGTTCACCTACGCCGGTGATCTCTGGTCGGCGCCGGTGGAGGGAGGCACCGCGGTCCGCCTGACCAGCCACCCCGGGCTGGAACTGTTCGCCCGCTTCTCGCCCGATGGGAAGTGGATCGCGTTCACGGGCCAGTACGACGGCGACGAACAGGTCTACGTGATGCCGGCCGGCGGAGGAGTGCCGAAGCAGCTCACGTTCTACCCTGCACGTGGCCCCCTCCCGCCCCGCTGGGGCTACGACAACCAGGTCTACGGCTGGACCCCGGACGGGAGCCGCATCCTCTTCAGGTCGCTGCGGGACTCCTATGGGCTGACGGACAGCCGCCTGTACACGGTGAGCCCGAAGGGCGGGCTTCCGGAGGCGCTTCCGCTTCCTTACGCGGGTTGCGCCGACCTGTCGCCGGACGGCCGGCGCGTCGTCTACTCTCCGCTGGTGCGCGATTTCCGCACCTGGAAGCGCTACGAGGGCGGCTGGGCCCAGGAGCTGTACATCTTCGACCTCGATACCTATGAGATCGAGCGCATCACACGCCATCCCCGGTCCGACCGCGATCCGATGTGGATCGGCAATGCGATCTACTTCACGTCCGACCGGAGCGGCAAGAACAACATCTACCGCTTCGATCTGGAAACGCGGGAGATCGAGCCGATCACCAGGTTCGAGACGTGGGATGTTCGGTGGCCGGCAACCGATGGCGAGCGCCGGATCGTGTTCGAGCTGAACGGCGAACTCCACGTGCTCGACGTCGAGACGCGGGAGGAGCACAAGGTCCCGATCACGGTCCCCCACGACGGCGTGTGGATGCGCCCGGGGTACGTCGACGCTTCCCGCAACATCGAGGACTATTCGCTCAGCCCCAAGGGGCGCCGGGTGCTGTTCGTGGCGCGGGGAGAGGTGCTCTCGACGCCGGTCGAGCACGGCCGGACCATCGATCTGACGCGGTCGCCTGGGGCCCACGACCGCTCCGCACGCTATTCGCCGGACGGCAAACGGGTGGCGTTCATCTCCGACCGCGACGGGGAGGACCAGCTCTACGTGATGCCGGCGTCGGGCGAGGGACATCCGGTCAAGCTCACCGAGGAGCACCGTGCCTATCTGGAGGGGATCGTCTGGTCGCCGGACGGCAAGAGGATCGCCTATCACGACCAGGCAGGCCGCCTCTACGTTTACGAGTTCGACTCGCACCGGGTGCGCCTTGTCGCCGACGACCCGCAGCCCTTCGGTCTCGATCCCGACTGGTCGCCGGACGGGCGTTTCCTCGCCTACAGCCTGGGCGAGACGAACGACCGCCGCTCCCTGTTCATCTGGGAGGCCGAGACCGGGAGGTCGCACCGCGTCACGAGCCGGCTCTTCAACGAGAGGAACCCCGTCTGGGGACCCGAGGGCAAGTACCTCTTCTTCCTCGCCGATCGCGACTTCGCTCCGCAACTCGGCTCGATCGAGTGGAACTACGTTCTCGACCGCGAGACGGGGGTCTTCGCCCTGGCGCTGGCAAAGGACACGCCGAGCCCTGTGCCGCCGAGGATCGACGAGGTCGAGTCGGCACTGCCCCCCGAGGAAGAAGAGAAGGCCGGCGCGGCGGACAAGAAGAAGAAGGAAGGAGAGAAGAAAGGGCTTCCGGAGGTCCGCGTCGACTTCGACGGCCTCGCCGACCGCGTTGTCCGAATCCCGATCGAGGCCGGCAACATCGACGGCCTGTCGGCCGTCGAGGGAGGACTCCTGTACGTCACGTCGGGCGCCGACTACTATGGCCGCGAAACCGACGTGCCGCCGACCCTCGAGTATTTCGATCTCGAGAAGAGGAAGGCTTCCAAGCTCCTGTCGGGGGTCAAGGGCTACGCGCTCTCGGCGGACCGCCGGAAGGTCCTGGTGAGAGACGACTCCGGTTTTCATGTCTTCGACGCCGATCCCAATGGCCCTGAAAAGGCCAAGGATGTCTCGACGTCCGGCCTGAAGGTGTGGAGGGTCCCGGCTCTCGAGTGGCGTCAGATCTTCAACGAGGTCTGGCGGCGGTACCGCGACTTCTTCTACGTGGAGAACATGCACGGCTATGACTGGGAGGCACTGCGGGAGCAGTACCGCCCGTGGCTCGATCACGTGGCGCACCGCTCCGATCTCAACTATGTGATCGGTGAGATGATCGCGGAACTGAACGTGGGGCACGCCTACGTGGCGGGCGGCGATCTCGGCCTGCCACAGCGCCCGTCGGTCGCCCTTCCCGGCGCCCGCTTCGCGCTGGACGCCGAGGCCGGACGCTACCGGATCGTGAAGATCTTCCGGGGCCAGAACGAGGAGCCCAAGTACCGCTCCCCGCTGACGGAGGTCGGTGTTGACGTTCGGGAAGGCGACTACGTGCTCGCGATCGACGGGGAGGAGTTGACGGCGGACGAGAACCCCTACCGGGTGCTGCGCAATCGTGCGGGTGGCCCCGTCGTGCTCACCGTGAACGAGAAGCCGACGTTCGAAGGGGCGAGGAAGGCGGTGTACCGGCCGATTCGGTCGGAGGCCTCTCTCATCTATCTCGAATGGGTCACCCGAAACCGGGAGCGTGTCGCCGAGCTCAGCGGGGGGCGCGTCGGCTACCTGCACCTTCCCGACATGGGCGCCAGCGGCATCCAGGAGTTCATCAAGTGGTACTACCCGCAGCTCGACAAGGACGGGCTCGTGATCGACGTCAGGGGTAACGGCGGAGGCAACGTCTCCCAGATGATCATCGACAGGCTCAGCCGAAAGCTGCTGATGATCGACTACGAGCGGAACCGCGATTACTGGGATCCGTACCCGACGGGAGTGTTCCCTGGCCGGCTGGTCTGCTTGATCGACGAGGACACGGCGTCGGACGGCGATCAGTTCGCCTACGTGTTCCGCGCCGCGGGACTCGGTCCGCTGATCGGAAAGCGCACCTGGGGCGGCGTCGTCGGCATCTACGGCCGGGCGCCGCTGATGGACGGCGGAACGATCTACGTTCCGGAAGCGGGCACGGCCGACGCGGAAGGGCACTGGGTGATCGAGGGGCACGGCGTCGATCCCGACATCGAGGTGGAGAACGATCCCAAATCGCTGATCGAAGGGCGGGACCCGCAGCTCGAGCGAGCCGTTCAGGAGGTGATGCGAGCGATCGAGGCCCACCCGGTGGTCCGACCTCCGAGGCCGGAGGCTCCGGTGAAGACACCCTGACGCGGCCGCGCTCGCCCCGGAGGGCCGGCTGACCTAGCTTTTTCCCCGGCGGCCCGTTCGGCCGCCGGGGAGGAGCCATACTCGTCGTCCCGATCGACATCGAGCAGGACTCGGTCCGGCGCGTGCCCTGGATCACGTTCGGTCTGATGGCGGCCTGCGCTGCGGCGTTCGCCGTCACCGAGCTGGTGCCGCCGGTGTCCGAAGCGGATGTCGCCCGGGCCTTCGGTGAGGCGATCCGCTTCTATCAGCAGCACCCCTACCTCGAGCTGCCGGAGGAGTTCGCAACCATCGTCTTCGAGGACGTTCGGGAGCGCGATCGGGAACCCCTTCGGGAAGTGCTGAAGGAGCTGGGGCGCCAGGCGAGGGAGCGGGGAACCGATATCGCCGCGGAGCAGCGCCGGCTCGAGGAACTCTGCGGCAAGGCGCTCGAGCTGCGGCGCAACCATCCGCTCCGTCGCTATGGGCTGCGGCCGGCGCGGCGCTCCGCCACCGCTTTCGTCACCCACATGTTCCTGCACGTCGGATGGCTGCATCTCCTGGGAAACATGCTCATCCTCTACTTCGTCGGTCCCTTCGTCGAGGACCGCCTGGGGCGGCCGCTTTTCACCGCCTTGTATCTCGGAGCGGGCCTCGTGGCTGCCGCGGCGCACGTGGCCACCCACCCGGGCTCCGATGTGCCCCTCGTGGGAGCTTCGGGTGCCATCGCCGGTGTGATGGGCGCTTTCATGGTCCGCTTCACCAGGATGCGGGTTCGCTTCTTTTACCTGTTCGGCCTGTGGGCCCGGGGCACCTTCTGGGCCCCGGCCTGGACGATGCTGGGACTCTGGCTGGGGCAGCAGCTCTTCATGGCGTCGCTGACGGGCGCCGGCTCGACGGACGGCGTCGCATACTGGGCACACGTCGGAGGGTTCGCGGCCGGCGCCGCGGCGGCCTTCGCGATCAAGCGTTTCGGCATCGAGGAGCGGTACGTCGAGCCCGGCATCCGGCGGCGGATCGAGCGGACCGTCCACGCCAACCCGGAGCTGGAGCTCGCGCTCGCCGCCGAAGAGGCCGGCCGTCTCGACGAGGCGTGGGACCGGCTGCGCCGGCTGGCGATCCGCCGGCCGGACGATCGCGATGCCGCCCTGGCGCTGTGGCGCCTGGCGTGCGCCCGGGACCGGGTTCCCGAAGCGGTTCCGGCGATGCTCCGCGCGATCGACCGGGCGTCTCGGGAAGGCGAGACCGACGTGGTGCGCGAGCAGTGGATGGAACTGGTGCGCTACATCCCCGAGCCTCCCGCGGATCCGGGATTGCTGCTCAGGGTGGCGCGCGCTCTGGCCGAAGGTGGAGAGGGCGCCGCGGCCCGCGCCGCCATCGAGTCGGCGCTCCAGGCGGCGGAAAAGGGGCTCACCGCGCCCATGGCCGTCAAGGCGGCGCGCCTGTCCGCCACGCTCGACCCGGCGCTCGCCGAGCGGGCCGCGCGGCTCGCCCTCCGGCTCCCGGGACTTCAGCCCGGCGACGTCGATGAGGTCCGGCGTCTGCTCGAGCGGCTCGCGCGCGAGCGCGGCGTGGCGCCCGCGCGCTGAATCTCAGGCGCCGCCCTCCTCCCCGGCGGCCGCCGGCTCCGGCACCTCCACACTGCTGTTCCACATCAGGCGGTGGAGCTTCCAGGCACCCTCGATCCGGCGCCAGACCTCGAGGTACTTCCCGTGGTCGATCTCGGTGCCGTCCGGTCCCTTCACCGCGTAGCGGCCCGCCGTGTAGGCGAGGTTGCGGTCCCCCGCCACATCCTCGTTCTGGAGTTCCAGCGTCACGCCCGCATCCGCCATCTCCTGGAAGAAAGCGCGCAGCGCTTCATCCCCTTCGACGGATGCGTGGTTGGGGGGAAGGACGCGGGCATGCGGCGTGAGCAGGCCGAGCAGGCGGTCGACATCGCCGGCGTTGCTCGCCTCCTCCCAGGCCTTGACGTTGTCCAGGAGCGCCTTCTGGTCCTCCGCCTCGTTCCCGCGGCCGAGGCACCCGGCGGCGGCGAGCAGCAGCGCCACAGCCGACAAGGCCGCACAGCGTCTCCACAGGCTCATCTTGACCTCCCCTCCGGCACTCCCCGCACCCGGGGCCTTTTTTAGGCGAGGTAGACGCCCGGGCGCAACCGACTTCCCGCCGCGGCTCACACGAGGAGCGCCACTCCGAGCAGGAGCGCCGCGGTGCCCACCATCGTGACGAAGCCGCCTCCCAGCCAGAAGGCCAGCTCCCGCGTACCGTTGGCCAGGGCCAGGATCCATTTCAGAAGGGCATTGGTCGCGATGGCGATCACCACCGCGATCGCAGCCGCCCCGGGGGCGAGCTGGGTCCGCGCGGCCATGTCCGCCGCCGTGAGCGAAATCGCGCTGGCATCCACCAGCCCGGCCACCGCGCTCGCCAGATACAGCCCGCGGTCGCCCAGGGAGATGGTGGCCGCGCGGGCGGCGAAGAGGACGACCACGAACATCGCTGCGAAGCGGAGCGCCGCCGCCAGCGAGTACGGATTGGGAAGCGCGACCTCGAGTTCCGGGTCGTCCTCCCGCCGCCGGAGGGTGCCGAGCACCCATGCCCCGGCGAGCCCCGCGGCGAATCCCCCGAGCAGAGGAAGCGCGAGAAGACGGCCGAGGCGCGGCTCCACGATCCACACCAGGAACAGGAGCCGGGGAAACTGCACCGCGTTGGCGAGGACACCCGAAACGCCGCAGGCTCGGGTGAGAGCAGGCGTCCGGTTGGCCCGGTCGGCGAGGGAGAGCGTCACGGCGGTGGTCGACACCAGCCCCCCGACGAGAGCGCTGGCAGCGAGACCGCGGTCGCGTCCCATCACGCGCATCAGCACGTAACCGGAGTAGCTGATCGTGGAAACGATGATGACCAGCATCCAGATCTTCGCCGGATTGAAGAAGCCCAGCGGGCCCAGTGGCCGGTTCGGCAGCAGAGGCAGGACCACGAAGACCACCGCGAGGAACTTGAGCGTGTCGTAGAACTCGGCGTCGCTGACCTTTCCCTTGACGAAGTCGTGAAGCGTTCGCTTCGACGCGAGAAGGATGACGAGCACGATCGTGGAAGCGATGGCGAGCCGCTCGTGATCGCGGACGATGTAGCCGAGCCAGAACGTCACCAGCGCGGTGATCTCGGTCGTGAGTCCGATGCTCTCCGGCGATTCGCGGTGGTAGCCGATCGCCACGAGAACCGCGAGCGCCCCGAATGTGGCGAGCGTGAAGCCGACCTCGCCCACCAGGCCGCAGATCGCCCCCAGGAGCGAGATGATGGCGAAGGTGCGAATGCCGGCCGCCGCCCGTTCGTCCGGCTCCCGGTCCTTGTAGCGCTCCACTCCGACGAGCAGGCCGATCGCCAGCGCCTCGGCGAACGCCTTGAACAGCTCGAGGTCGACCGGATGGAACGTTTCGAGCAGTCCGCCCACGGTGCCTACCTCCCGCCGGGTGGAGCCGGTGGGGATATCAATAGTGCCACCAGCGCGGCCGCGCCGCGCCCCGGGGACCGGCAGCACGACGCTCCCGCCCCACCGTCGTAGACTGTCGCGGGAGGAGGGGCGGGGCCTGCCCCCGCCGGGAGGTTGCCCGTGAGCCGAGGACCGGAACCGCTCGAACGTTCCCTGACGGCCGACCAGGTGGCCTGGCGCTGTCCCGCGGAGTGGCTGCCGTTCGAGACCACGGCCGAGCTCGGCGACTGCGCCAGCGCCTACGACCAGCCGAAGGCTGTCGACGCGGTGCGATTGGCGGCCAGTCTGAGGGCACGCGGCTACAACGTCTACGTAGCCGGGCTCCCGGGCACCGGCCGGACATCCACGGTCAGGCGCGTCCTCCAGGAGGTGCGGAAGAAGGGGCCCGTCCCGGACGACCTGTGCTACGTGCACAACTTCGCCGATCCGAGATCGCCGCGCGCGCTCCGGCTCCCCGCCGGGGCGGGCCGGAGATTGAGAGCGGCGCTCGACGCCGCGATCGAGCGCTTCCAGCACGGCCTTCTCGCCCTTCGAGGCTCCCAGACGCACAGGAAGCGGCGGCAGATGATCGCCCGCCGGTTCCAGCAGCAGCAGAGCCGGATCATCAAGGACTTCCAGACGGAGGTCGAAAAGGAGGGCTTCGCCCTCGTCGAGGTGAATCTGGGCAACTTCCGGCGGCACGAGCTCGCCCCGGTCGTCGGGGGGGAACCCGTCTCCATGGGAGAGCTGGACGGCAAGGTCCACGAGGGCGTCATCCCCGCCGAGGAGGCGGAGCGCTTGCGCCGGAGGCATCCGGAGCTCGCCGCGCGCCTTTCGCGCGAAACGGCGAAGCTCCAGGCGCTGGGCCGCGAGCTCGAACGCGCGGTGGCGGAGTTCGACCGGCAGGCGGCCGTTCCGGCGATCAAGGAGATCGTCGGCGGAATCCGAGAGGCGGTGGGACTGGAGGAGGGAGAGCGGCCGGGTCTGGACCGCTTCCTCGCCGACGTCGAGAACTACCTTCTGGAGATCTTCCCGGTTCTCTACGCCCAGGGGGAGGCGGTCCGCACGCAACCGGGCGAGGGCACGCCATTCAGCCCGCTCGACGTGCTCCGCGTGAACCTTCTGGTCGACCGGGCCGAGGAGGACGGACGGCCCCTGGTGGAGGAGGTGGATCCCACCGCGCCCCGCCTGTGCGGTGTGGTCGAAGCTCGGCGGACGCCGGAAGGGGGCCTGCAGGCGGGCCTGTCGAGCATCCGTCCCGGGGCCCTGCACCGCGCCGACGGCGGCTATCTCGTCCTGAACGCGAGGGAGCTGCTGTCGGAAGAGGGGGCGTGGCCGGCGCTCCGGAGGTCCATGCTCACCAACAGCGTCACCCCGGTCAGCGGCAACGCCTCCGAGGGGCCGCCGGTGCTCCTTCCCGAGCCGATCCCGATCGATGTCACCGTGGTCCTCGTCGGAACGGTCGGCACTCACGATCTGCTCCATAGCGGCGACGAGGAGTTCTCCAAGCTGTTCAAGGTGACCGCGCTGTTCGACGACCGGGTCCCGCTGACCGCCGAGATGGTCTACTCCTACGCGTGCTTCCTCGCGCGCGTCGTGAAGGAGGAGGACCTCCTGCCGATCTCCCGGGACGGTGTCGCACGGATCATGGAGTACATGGTCAGGCTGGCCGACAGCCGCCACCGGTTGTCGACGCGCTTCCGCGAGATGTTGGACCTGGCGCGGGAGGCCACCTGGTTCGCGCGGGAGCGGGGGGTCGGCCGGGTGGAGATGCAGGATGTCGAGCGGGCGCTGCGAGCCCGGCGCGAGCGGCAGGGCCTCCTGTCGGGACGCATTCAGGACGCGATCCGGGAAGGGGTGCTCAAGCTGGATCTCGAGGGCACGGCGGTGGGCCAGGTGAACGCGCTCGCCGTCGTGCAGACGAAACTGGAACGGCTGGGCTACCCCGTGCGCATCACCGCCACCGTGGCCGTTGGGGACGAAGGGGTGATCGACGTCGAAAGGGAAGCGGATCTGTCGGGGGAGATCCACACCAAGGCTTCGCTGATCCTGGCGGGGTATCTCCGTTCCCAGTTCGCGCGACGCCTCCCGCTGTCGGTCACCGCGAGCATCTGCTTCGAGCAGTCCTATGGCGGCGTGGAGGGAGACTCGGCGTCGTCGGCCGAACTCGCCGCGCTGCTCTCCGCCCTCTCGAATCAACCGCTGCGGCAGGACCTCGCGGTCACAGGTGCGGTGGACCAGCACGGGAACGTGCTCGCCGTGGGCGGTATCAACGAGAAGATCGAGGGCTTCTGGCGGGCGTGCCGCGAGCGGGGGTTCCGGGGGCGGCCGGGCGTGATCATCCCATCGTCGTGCGTGGCCTACCTCCAGCTTTCGCCCGAGGTGGTCGACGACATCGCGGCGGGCAAATTCCGCATCCACCCGGTGGACAGCGTGGCGGAGTTGATGGGTCTGCTCGCCGGCATTCCGTTCGGTGCGCCGGACGAGAACGGCACGTGGCCGGCCGGAAGCCTGGGCGATCGGGTCTCGCGGCGGCTGTCGCAGATGGCCGAGACGCTGCGCCAGTTCTCCTGAACCGCCTCCGCAACGGTTCGCCGCCGCGCCGGCCGCGGCCCGATCGGAGCTCCGGCCCGCCCGCTCCGGTTCAGTGGACGGGTGCGGCGAGTTCGGCGAGGAAGCGAGCGATCTCGGCCGACTCGTGCATCGGCTCGCCCTCCCTCACGAGGCACGGCACCTGGGTCCGGCCGGCGATGCGCTCCAGCTCGGCGCGCGCCTGCGGGTCCTCCGAGACGTTCCGCACGGGCAGCGACTCGGTGAGCCCGAGGTTCTCCCGCGCAGCGAGCACCCAACGGCAGAAGGGGCAGCCGGTCTTCACGAAGAGCACCGAACCGTCGGGGAGTCGGCGGCGTGCCGGGGGTTCCCCGCCCGGGTGCTCGCGGTCGATCCGCTCGCATTCGGCCACGAGCGCGTCGATGTCGCGTTCGCCCGCGGGCGTCACCGATTCCGCGAACCGCACGATGCCGTCGCGCGAGACGATCACGGTCGCCCGGTCCGTGATCCCCTTGTCCTCGAGGTAGAGCCCGAAACGGCGCGCCACGTCGCCTTTCGGGTGGAAATCGGCCAGCAGGGGGAACGAAATGCCTCCGAGACTCCGTGCCCAGTTGGCGTGGCAGTAGATGCTGTCGACGCTGACACCCAGAACCTGGGTGTGGGCGGCCTCGAAGCGCGCGAGCCGCGCTTGGACCGCCGGCACCTCCCGGCTTCACGTGGGGGTGAAGTCGAGCGGGTAGAACAAGAGCATGAGGTGCCGCGTTTCCAGGATCTTCTTCGAATCGATGGTGCGCCCGAACTGGTCCTGAAGGGTGAAGGCTGGCGCTTCGCTGCCGACGGCGATCATGGAGACCTCCCCTCGCCCGGAGCACCGGGCGACCGGAAGCATCATACCGCGGTCAGCGCACCCGTGCGGGCAGGACGGTGAGCTCGGCCGCCACGACGGCGCCGCCCGCGGCCCTCACGTTCGCCCGGGGGACGGAGAACGCCGGATCACCGGAGGCCAGCGCGCGGAAACGGAGCCGGCAGACCTCTCCGTCTCCCGACAGCCCCGGCCGGCGGCCGAGTCGCGAGTTTCCCACCACCACCGCGCGGCCGGACGAGTCGAGCGACGCCAGAAACGCGGTGGGGGCGCCGTCCCGGCGGAGGAAATCTCCCTCGGCCGCGTCGAGAAACGACACGATCCGGGGATCGAACCGCACGAGAAGGGGGACGCTCGACACCTCGACCGCCGCGGCGAGGCGCACGCTCAGCGTGACGATTTCCCCGGGGGCAACCTCCGCGGGCTCGGGGACGACGAGGATCGCCGTCTCCGCACCCGGTTCCGGGCCCGGGGACTCCTGCGGCGCCGCTGGCTCGCGAGCGTGTTCCGGCGGCTCCCGCTCCGGTGGCTCGCGGCTCGGGGCGAGCGGCTCCGCCGCTTCGCCCGCCGCGGGAACCTCCGCGGGGGAGTCCGGGGGGACGGCCGCGACGAAGCCGGCTCGGCCGGGTCCGCCGGGGGCGGAGTCTTTTCCGGATCCCTCGTTCGTCCGGGCGGGTTCCCCGGCCTCCGGCGGCGCGGGCGCCTCCGAACCGCGTCCCGCGGGACGCGGCACCTCCCCCGGCGGGCCGCCCACGCGTGAGCCGCCCTCGCCGGCCGGCTCGCGGGGCGGGGGGGAGAGCGGGCGAGCGCCGGGAGGAACGCCGGGAGGCCCCGTGGTCGCGCATCCCACCGAGACCAGGACGATCGCGAGCACCGCCCCGGCGGCCGGTCCGAACCCGCGCGGCGTCCCGTGAGCCCTCACGCCTGCCGCGCGATGACCGCCGGTTCGCCGTCGAACACGATCGACGGCACCGGATTTCCCGAGGGATCGAGGGCGGCGGGAGCGCGTCCCTGGGGATCGGCCGCGAAGCGGATCGCCGCCCGGCCCGCTTCCGGGAGGGTGACGCGGAAGCTCACCACCGTGGCCTGTCCCGCCCCCAGGCCGTTGCCCGGACCACCGCCCGTCTTCGTCACCCCGACGGTCAGGCGCGCCCCCGATTGACTCACCTGGGCGACGACGTCCTGGCCCGGTCCGGCCGTGAGGAAATCACCCGCCTCGGCCGATCCGGACACGTACTGCGGGGTGAGATCGCCGCTGAACAGCAGGTCGAAAGCGAACGAGTAGATGTCGGAGCTGGTGGTCGGACCGGTGACGACGACTTCAACCAGAACGGTCTGGTTGTCGATGACCTCCCCGCGCAGCCGGACGAGATCCGGGGCATCCGGAGTGGAGCTTTCCGTGAAGAAGGTGGTGAGCGGGGATTCGAAGAGGATATCCGGCGGGGCTTCGTGGCACCCCGTCGCGAGGAGACCGGTCCCCACCATGACGGCCGCCACCGCCGCCAGCAGCGGGCGGGCGAGCCGCACCCGGGCGAACTCGCCGCCGTTCCGCGTTGTCATGGCTCCACCTCCGCGCCGAACTCGGGGGCGAAAAGGGCGAGATCCTCTCCGTCCACGAATCCGTTCCGGTCGAGATCGACCGTCGGATCGTAACGGGGATCTCCCGCGGCGGCGCCGAACGCCCTCCCGAGGGCGGCGAGGTCGTACCCGTCGACGCGACCCGATCGGTCGGCGTCCGCTGCGGAGGCGCCCGACTCGCAGGCGTCGCCGGCCCCATCGGCGTCGAAATCCAGCTGGTCCGCGTTCGGGGTCCTCGGGCAGTTGTCCGCCTGGTTCGGCACGCCGTCGCCGTCGCAATCCCCCGACGACGGGTAGGAACACAGGTCGATCGCCCACAGTTCCCGGCCGTGCGTGCCGTCGTCCGCCGAGAAGAAGACGCGCGTCCGGCCCGCCAGGAAACGAGCCGGCGCCGATCCGGCCGGGCCGGGTGCGATGTCCTGCACCAGCTCCGTTCCGGCATTCGTCCCGTCGGTCGACCACGGCTCGGCCCCGCTCACCCCGTCGTCCGCGGCGAAGAAGGCTCGCCCGCCCGCGGCGGCGAAGGACGCCGCCCCGGCGGCCATGGACGACGCCGCCCCGGGGGAGATGTCCGCGACGAGGGAGGTTCCCGCGGCGGTCCCGTCGGTGACCCACGGCTCGCGGCCGTGCAGGCCGTCGTCCGCGCTGAACAGCGCCGAGGCGTCCAGGAGCGTCATCCCGGCCGGATCGGAGGAGGCCGGCCCCGCTGCGATGTCGGCGAGGAGCGACGTACCGGCCGGGGTCCCGTCGGTCGCCCACAGCTCGCGACCCTCCGCGGACGTCCAGGCGGTGAAGAGGACGCGCTCGGTGCCGTCGCGGGAGAGGTCGAACAGCCCCGCCGGGTCGGAGCCGCCGGTGCCGGGCTCGAGATCGCCGAGGAAGACGGTTCCGGTGCTCGTTCCGTCGGTGACATAGAGCTCGCGCCCGTGCGTCCCGTCGTCGGCGCTGAAATAGGCGTGATTCCCTGCCGTCAGCAGGATCCTCGGGGAGGAGCCCGCCGCGCCGGGAGCGATGTCCGCCAGTCGCGCCGTTCCGGCCTCCGTCCCGTCGCTCGCCCAGAGCTCCTCGCCCGCGTCCGTCGTGCTCGCGGCGAACAGGACGAGATTCCCCAGCGCGGTGAGGTCGTGCGGCGAGGAGGAGCCGGGACCCGGTTCGATGTCCTTCACCCTCCGCGTTCCCGCCTCCGTGCCGTCGGTGATCCAGAGCTCGCGGCCAGCGCCCGGATCCTCTGCAGCGAAGAACAGGAGTCCGGCGGCGCTCGTCAGGTCCGCCGGATCGGAGCCATGGGGATCGGGATCGCTCCCGGTGCCGTCACGCCCGATGTCGGCCACCAGCGCGGTTCCGTCCGCCGTCCCGTCGCTCCGCCACAGTTCCCGGCCGTGGATGCCGTCGTCCGCGCTGAAGAAGATCGAGCCGCCCGAGGGGGTGAACTCGCGCGGTTTCGAGCCGAGGCCGCTGATCGGCCGGAGATCGCCCAGCGGGACGAGAACCTGGGTCGCGAGGACCACGGCGTACGGTTCCTCGCCCAGCGCCTCCGAGTGAGCCCGGAGCACGATCCGGTCCCCCCCGTCGGCGGTGAACAGGGTGAGGTCCGCGGGCGTCGAGGGCGGCGCGCCGGGATCGATGTCCGCGAACAGCGACGTCCCGGACGGGGTGCCGAAGGTGGCCCATAGCTCGCGGCCGTGGAGCCCGTCGTCGGCGGAGAAGAACAGCTGCTCGACCGGCTCGGTCTCGCCCGTGCGCACCACCTCGGTGAACAGAAGAGGGATCGGGAGGGAACCGTCCTCTCCGGCGATGTCGGCCAACCGCTCGGACTGAGGGGCCGCCGGATCGAACACCCATGGCTCCCGCCCGGAGACACCGTCGTCGGCGACGAAGATCAACAGCTCGCCGAGGGCCACCGCGGTATCGGGCCCGAGGGGCGGCGGAAAGGGGGTCGGGACCGGGCCCGTGCCTGCGGGCGTGCCGTCGGAGCGCCACAGCGTCCGGCCATCCCCACCTTCCCCGGCGGCGAAATAGACGGCACTCCCGGCCGCGGCGAGCACGACGGGATCGCTCCCGGCCGCGCCCGGCCGGACGTCGGCGAGGAGGACGGCGCCGGCGCCGTCGGCGAACCAGGGCTCCCGCCCGTGCGCCTCGTCGGTGGCGGCGAAGAGGATCCCATCGCCGAGCGGGGTGAGCTGTCCCGGATCGCCGTCGAGCGGGTCGGCAGCCCCCGGAGCGGCACCCGCCCCGCGGCCGACGTCGGCGACGAGCGCCGTTCCCCCCGGCGTGCCGTCGGTTCGCCACAGCTCGCGCCCGTGGTTCGGGTCCGCGGCGGAGAAGTAGACGAACCCGCCCGCGGCGGTGAAGCCGAACGGCGACGAGGAATCCGTTCCGGGAGCGATGTCGGCCACCGGGAAGGTCCCGGCGGCGGTGCCGTCGGTTCGCCACAGCTCGCGGCCGTCTTCGTCGCGGAAGGCCGAGAAGAGCACGATCCCGGCGAAGGGGAAAAACTCCCGCGGATCGGAACCGCGCGCCTCGTCGCCTTCCTGCGGCGGATTGACGTCGAGAAGGAGGTGCGTGCCCGCCTCGGTCCCGTCCGTGACCCAGGGCTCCCGGCCGTGGGTGCCGTCGTCCGCGCTGAACAGGACGAGCCCGCCCGCCAGGGCGAAACCGGCCGGCGAGGAAGAGGCCTCCCCTGGATCGATGTCCTTGACGAGCCGCGTGCCCTCCGGCGTCCCGTCGGTCACCCACAGTTCGCGTCCCGTGCCGGCGGGAGAAACGCCGGCAGCGGACCTCTCGGTGGCGGCGAAGTAGAGGAGACCGCCGGCGGCTCCGAGCGGCCGCGGAAAGGACGTCTCCGTACCGGCCGCGATGTCGGCCAGCAGTACGGTCCCGCCCGCCGTTCCGTCGGTCACGAACAGCTCCTGGCCGTGGAGCCCGTCGTCGGCCGCGAAGAAGAGGCGCGTGCCGTCGGAGAAGAGCGCTTCGGGCCGCGAACCCGCGAGTCCCGGCGCGATGTCGGCCACCATCCGCGTTCCCGCGGCGGTGCCGTCGCTGACCCACAGTTCGCGACCGTGAACTCCGTCGTCCGCGGTGAAGTAGACGGCGCCGCCGGCGACCGTGAGGTTCGTCGGGGAGCCGCTTCCCGCTCCCGCCTGGATGTCCAGAACCAACTCCGTCCCGCCGGGCGTGCCGTCGGTCCGCCACAGCTCGCTACCGTGCGCCGGGTCCTCGGCGGCGAACAGAACGATCGAGCCGAAGCGGACGAGATCGTGGGGGAAGGAGGAAACGCCCGATCCCGCGGTTTCTGGCGACCGGAGGTCCCTGACGAGCGCCGCCGGCGGCCCGCCTGCAGCGGGCGGCACGACGATGAGCGACGCCAGGGCGGCCGGCAAGAGCTGGCGCGGAAGGGTGGGCAGTTTGAGGGTCATCGGCGCCTTCCGGACGGCTCGGGAGCCGCCGGAGGGTACCGCGAAGACGCGCGAAGCTGCAAACCGGCCCCGGGTGTCCCCGCGGCGGTGCGAACGCGGTGCCGGCTGCGGGGAAAGAGGGATCCCCACCGCCGCGGAGGGAATTGCCGGAGCGCGGCGCTCGTCAGCGCCCGCGGGCTCGCCGTCGCGCGGCGAACTCCGGGGCCTCCCGGAGACAGGTGGCGAGGATCCCGAGCGATTGGCGAAGAGCGCGCAGCCCCGTCTTCTCCAGCTCCGCCGGTTCGTCACCGACCTCGGGAAAGCCGAGTTCGTCGGGGCTCAGCTTTTCCCAGTTCCGGAACAGCCGCCCCCACTCGCTGTCGAGCGCCGCCCGCATCATCCGCTTCGCCTTCAGCGGATACCAGAAGCTGTCGTGGTACAGAACGCTCGCAACGTACGCCCACGGCGCGAGCACCGTCTTCAGCGACCACTCGACCGGTTTCTTCAGCGGGCCCCAGTAGATCTTGTGCTGCATGCGGGAAGCGAAGGTCATTCGCTTGTACGGTCCGTCGAAGCGCCAGTTCTGTGCCGCGGCCCTCTCGTCGCCGGCGATCTCGATCTCCCGCGGATCGCCGCATCCGAGTCCCAGATCGTGCGCGAGACGGATGTACTTGATCGAGAGGGGGTCGAACCCCATCATCCGCGCCGCCACCGCGTCGATCGCGACCTGGTCGGCGGATGCCAGGATCACGTTCTTCACGTGCGGCACCATGCACCGCGGCCCGGGTCCGTCCCCGGCGAACGTACCGTCCATCACCGCGAAGACCCCCCGGTGGATCTTCTTCTGGATCATGAGAAGGTCGACGAGCGTTTCGTGGATCACCGGGTGCGTCCAGTGTCGGTGCTCGTTCAGCAGCCCTCCGAAGGCGTTCTTCATCGCCCCGGTGGTCGTGGTGAACACGTGGGTCTTGACCGTCGGCAGGTGGATGATGTTCTCGCCGATGAACCGCTTCGGGATGTGGAAGCCTCGGGGATAGACGTCGTTCAGGCACAGGAACCGGTCGGCGAGCTCCCCGACCGCATCTCTGATGTGGATCCACTCCTCGCCCTCGTAGAGATGGATGTTCCTCAGGCCGTGCGCCTGGAGCACCGCGAGGTGCTTGTTCTCGCGCTCCCCGAGGTGGGCGTCGATCACGACCGTCCGGTTGTGGCATCCGTGGATCAACGCCGGATCGTACCCGTCGGCCTTCATCGCGCGGATCACGCCCTCGAGCTGCCAGGGCGTGGTGGAGCTGGCCGGATAGAAGAAGTGCCACGAGATGTTGATCTTGAGTGCCGTGTCGGCTGAGCGGTCGATGACGTCCTGGTACCCCGCGAGGTTCATCAGGCGGTGGTAGTCGGCGAAGACGGTGCGGGGGCGGGTCTGGAGGACGGCGACCTTGCTGCGGCTCATCGGCGGGCCTCCCGGCTCGGCTGGTTCTCCCGCGGCTGAGCGGCGGGCCCGGCAAGTATGTCCGGGCGGGGCCGCGCCGGCCACGGGCACGGGCCCCCGGTCACACCGCCTCCGCTCCGGCGGCTCCGGACCTCTCCCCGGTCCCGGGCATCCCGACGTAGACCTCGGTCTCGACCAGCGCGCAGGGCTCGCCGCCCGCGTCGATGGCCTCGACCGCGAAGCGCCGGGCGAAGCGCCCCTCGGACGCGAGAGCGTCGCGGGCCTCGGCGAGGTCCCGGTCCGTCAGCGCGAACTCCAAGGTGAGGTCGGAGGCGGCCGGCTTGAGGTAGCGGATGGAGGCACTCTTGAGCCACACGTGCACGCGGAGACCCTCGCGCGCGAGGGCCTGCCAGTAGAGCACCGCGTAGATCGGATCGGCGGCGGCGAAGATCGAACCGCCGAAGATCGTTCCGGCGTGGTTGCGGTTGAACAGGCTCTTGCGGACTCGGACCTTCGCGTGGCGGAACCCCGGGCCGATCTCCACGACGCGGATCCTCTGGAAGAGGAACGGCGGGTAGAAGTTCAGCAGTCGCCGCAGTTGCCGCTCGTTCATCCGGCGCGGGTGGGGGCGCCCCATCGGTTCCTCCGGCGTCGAAGCGTGATCCTGCACGGCCGCCGGCGCAAGGCGGCCTTCGTTGCGGTCGCCAGCGGGAAGGCGGTCTCCCGGGGTGATCCCAGCGGATCGGCCGGCCGGATCCTGCGCGGGCGGGACGACCGCCCCCTCCGCGGGCCGAAGGCGGAGGCGCCGCCCTCCGCTTCCGTCCCGTCCCGCCGGTGGGCCGCAGCGAGCGGAAGGTGCTTCCGCGACGGTGCGCGCCGGCGCCCAGTCCCGCGAAAACCCGTGGCTTCCGCGCGCCCTGACTCCTCGAGCGGCGAGTTCGGCCGGAACCTCCCAAGCCACAACGACTTGCAGAGGAAAACGCACCATCGCGGGTGCACCTCGGAACGAACGCCCGGCCGCCGGGGGGCCGGACGAGCCGACCGCCGGCCGAAAGCCCCCTCCGCCGCTGCTTCGGGAGGCCGCCCGCGTCCAACGGAAAGAGGCCGCGCCGCCTGCGGGCGCATCGATTTCTCGGGCACTCGCGCCGGCTGCCCGGAAACGTCCGGGCGCCGGCGCCGCTTGACCCGGGGGCCCCGCGATGCCACAAGGGGCGCGGCGGTCGCTCGGCCCGCCCCGGGCGGGTCTCCACCGATCGAGAGGCGTCGTCGTGAGCGTGACCTACAAGGACTACTACGCCATCCTGGGCGTCGACCGGAAGGCGTCGACCGAGGAGATCAAGCGCGCCTATCGCCGGAAGGCGCGCGAACTCCACCCGGACGTCAACAAGTCCCCCCGGGCGGAGGAGCAGTTCCGGGACCTCAACGAGGCCTACGAGGTTCTCAGCGATCCCGAGAAGCGGGCCCGCTACGACCGGCTCGGCGCCAATTGGAAGCACGGCGCTCCGTTCGAGCCGCCTCCCGGCTTCGAGGGATTCCGCGTCCACGTCGGCGGCATGGGGGATCTCGGCGACATCTTCGGGTCCGCCGGAGGCGGCGCCGGGGGAAGCGGCTTTTCCGATTTCTTCGAGACCCTCTTCGGTGACCTGGGGCTGGGCGGTTTCGGCCGCACCCGCACGCACCGGCCGCGCGGCCGGGACGTCGAAGCGGAGGTGGAGTTCGGACTGTCCGACCTGCTCCATCCGGGTCCGCGCAGGATCACGGTGGGCGTTCCCGGAGCCGGCGGGAAGGTGGAGCGGAAGACCGTGACGGTGAACCTGCCTCCGGGACTGCGGCCGGGACAGAAGCTGCGCCTGCCCGGGATGGGCGGCGGGGGACAGCCCGGCTCGCCCCGCGGAGATCTGTACCTGAAGATCCGGCTGCGCCCGGATCCGGCGTTCCGCATCGAAGGTGACGACCTCGTGACCGAGGTCGACGTCCCGGCACCCCTCGCGGTGGTCGGCGGCCACGTGGAGGTGCCGACCCCCGAGCGCCCGGTGAGAGTCCGTGTCGCGCCCGGGACTTCGACGGGGACGACGTTGCGCGTGCGCGGCCGCGGTCTTCCCCGGAAGGACGGCGGGCGCGGCGATCTGCTTGCGCGAGTCCGCCTCGTGGTGCCGAAGCACCCGACGCGAGAGCAGCGCGAACTGTACGAGAAGCTCGCCCGGCTCGAGCGATCTTGAGGCCGGTGCCGATAGGCCGATGACTCGGAGAGGTGAACGATGAACCTGGAGAGATTCACACAGAAGGCGCAGGACGCGCTCGGTGAAGCGCAACGGGAGGCGGTCCGCCGTCACCACCAGCAGGTCGAGGACCTCCACCTTCTCCGGGCGCTGCTCGATCAGGAAGGCGGGCTGGTCCCGCCCCTGCTCCAGAAGGCGGGTCTTTCGGTGCCGGCGGTGGCGGCCCGCACCGACCAGGCGCTCGAGCGGATCCCGCAGGTGACCGGCAGCGGGGCCGCGTCCGCCTCGCTGACGATCGGTCCCCGGTTGCAGCGCGTCCTGCTCGCGGCGGAGGACGAGGCGAAGGCGCTCAAGGACGAGTACGTCAGCGTCGAGCACCTGCTGCTGGCCATGGAGGCGACGGGCGTCGAAGCCTGGCAAGTGCTGGCTTCCGCCGGACTCGATCGCAACGGCCTGCTGGCGGCGCTCCGGGCGGTACGCGGGGGCCAGCGGGTGACGACGCGCGATCCGGAGAGCACCTTCCAGGCGCTCGAGAAATACGGGCGCGATCTCACAGCGCTGGCCAGGCAGGGGAAGCTCGACCCGGTGATCGGCCGCGACGAGGAGATCCGCCGTGTGATCCGCGTCCTCGCCCGCCGGACCAAGAACAACCCCGTGCTCATCGGCGAGCCGGGGGTGGGGAAGACCGCCATCGCCGAGGGCCTGGCGCGGCGGATTGCGCAGGGCGACGTCCCCGAATCGCTCCGCGACCGCCGCGTGGTCCAGCTCGACCTCGGCGCTTTGATCGCGGGCGCCAAGTACCGCGGTGAGTTCGAGGAGCGCCTGAAAGCGGTTCTCAAGGAGGTCACCGACTCCGAGGGTGGGATCATCCTCTTCATCGACGAAATCCACACGGTGGTCGGAGCCGGAGCCGCGGAGGGGGCGGTCGACGCCGCGAATCTCCTCAAGCCGATGCTGGCGCGCGGGGAACTGCACTGCATCGGCGCGACCACGCTCGACGAGTACCGCAAGCACATCGAGAAGGATCCGGCGCTCGAGCGCCGCTTCCAGCCCGTTTTCGTCCAGCCGCCCTCGGTCGAGGACACGATCTCGATCCTGCGCGGACTCAAGGAGCGCTACGAGGTGCATCACCGGGTCCGGATCCAGGACGCGGCGCTCGTCGCGGCCGCCACGCTGTCCGACCGGTACGTCTCCGATCGCTTCCTTCCCGACAAGGCCATCGACCTCATCGACGAGGCGGCGGCCCGGCTGAAAACGGAAATGGAGTCGATGCCCGCCGAACTCGACGAGCTCCAGCGGCGCGTGACGCAGCTCGAGATCGAGCGGGAGGCGCTGCGCAAGGAGAAAGACGAGGCGTCGCGGCGCCGGCTGGAGAAGATCGAGAAAGAGCTCGCCGATGCGCGAGCCGAGCTTGACGCCCTCAAGGCCCAGTGGGAGGAGGAAAAGGCGGCCCACAAGCGCATCGCGGACCTGATGTCCGAGATCGAACGGGTCCGCCTGGAGATCGAGAAGGCGGAGAGACAGGGCGAGCTGCAGCGGGCCGCCGAGCTCAAGTACGGCCGTCTGCCCGAACTCGAGCGCAGCTTGCGGGAAGCGGAGAGCGCCGCGCACGCCGAGGATCGCCCGCATCTCGTGCGAGAGGAGGTCTCCCCGGAAGACATCGCCGAGATCGTCTCCATGTGGACGGGCATCCCCGTGGCTCGGCTGATGGCCTCGGAGAAGGAGAAACTCCTCCATCTCGCCGACGAACTGCACAAGCGCGTTGTCGGGCAGGACGAGGCGGTGCAAGCCGTCGCCGACGCCGTGGTGCGGGCCAGGGCGGGTCTTTCCGATCCCAACCGTCCGATCGGGTCGTTCCTGTTCCTCGGCCCGACCGGCGTCGGGAAGACGGAGCTGGCGCGCTCGCTCGCTGAGGCGCTGTTCGACGACGAGCGCAACATGATCCGCATCGATATGTCGGAGTACCAGGAGCGCCACACGGTCGCACGTCTGATCGGCGCGCCTCCGGGATACGTCGGGTACGACGAGGGCGGACAACTCACCGAGGCGGTCCGCCGGCGCCCGTACTCGGTCGTGCTCTTCGATGAGATCGAGAAGGCGCACCCGGAGGTGTTCAACGTCCTGCTCCAGGTGCTGGACGACGGCCGGCTCACCGACAGTCACGGCCGCACGGTGAACTTCAAGAACACGATCCTGATCATGACCTCGAACATCGGCTCCGACGTCATCCTCGAGCGCTTGTCGGCCAGCGGCGCCGACGCGTCGGTGTTCGAGGAGGTCCGCGGAGCGGTGCAGGAACTCCTGAGGCGCCGGTTCCGGCCCGAGTTCCTCAACCGGATCGACGAAACCATCGTGTTCCGGCCGCTCTCCCGCGACGACCTCCGGCGGATCGTCCAGCTTCAGGTGGACCGGCTCCGGGAACGGCTCTCCGACCGCCGTCTCGAGCTGCTTCTCACTCCGGAGGCCGAGGACTTCCTCGCCGAGGTGGGGTTCGACCCGGTCTGGGGGGCTCGGCCGCTCAAGCGCGCCATCCAGAGGCACCTCGAGACTCCGCTCGCGCGAAAGATCGTCGCGGGCGAAATCGAGGACGGCGACGCGGTCACGGTGGACCGCACCGACGGCGGACTGACCTTCACCGTCAGCCGGCCGGTGACGACCTGACGGGTCCCCCGTTCAGGAAGCGGAGGCGGGCGCCGCCCCCGCGGCCTTCGCCTCCGCATCCCCCTCCTCTTCTTCTTCGAGGAGGGGATACTCGATCCGCCAGTCGGGCAGTTCCCGACCGCCTCCCTTGAGGAAGTGATCGAACCAGCGCAGCATCCGCAGGTTGTAGTCGTAGCGTGACGCAGCCCTGCGATTGCCATGACCCTCCCCGGGGTACAGCACCAGCCGCACAGGGACGTCTCCCTTGCGCTTCAACGCCCGGTAGAGCTCGTGAGACTGGCCGGGATTGACACGCGGGTCTTCCTTTCCGTGCAGGATCAGCAGCGGTGTGTGCGCCTTGGCCGCATGCATCACGGGGCTCCGGTCGAGGAAGAGCTCCAGATTGTCGAACGGATGGGCGAGCCAGTGGACGAGTTCCATCTCGCGGGGGATGTCCGACGTCCCGAACTTGGAAAGCTGGTCCGAGATCCCGACGAACATCACCCCCGCCGCGAAATGGTCGCTGAACTTCGTGGCGCCGAGCGCGGTGAAGTAACCGCCGTACGAGCCTCCCGTGATCCCGACCTTGGCGCGGTCGACCAATCCGCGGGCGACGAGGTGCTCGATGCCGTCGATGACGTCGAGGAACTCCTTGCCCCCACCGTCTCCCTGGTCGGCCTTCGCGAAGGCCACACCACGGCCGGTGCTTCCCCGGTAGTTCGGGTAGAAAACCGCGTAGCCGCGGGCGGCGGCGACCTGCCCCGGGTAGGAGTAGCGCGTCAGCCAGCCGTTTCGGTAATGGTACTCGGGCCCTCCGTGCGCCACGACGATCAGCGGAACCGTCCGTCCTTCCTCGCGCCGGAGCGGGTGGATCAGGAGCCCCTGGAGTTCCAGGCCATCCCGGGCGGTGTAGGTGACGATCTCCTGCGGCGCCAGCTCGACTTCCGAGAGCCACGGGTTGCTGTCGGTCAGCCTCTGCGGCCGGTCGGGCGCCGACGGCGGCAGAACGAACAGCTCGCGGGGGTGACGGGGACTGTCGCCCACGGCCACGACCGTGCGTCCGGCGCGGTCGGCGTGGATCGAGTACAGGACCGGTCCGTTGGCGCCGTCCCCTTCGTAGAGGATGCGGTTCGCGGAGGAGCCGGGGCCCACGAGTCCGACGCGGGTGCCCACGCCCACGCTCGCGAGGTAGAGAATCGCGCCGTCGGCCCGGAACGCAAACGCTTCGACGTGACCCCGATTGCGCAGCTCCGGGAGAAGGTCCCGCGGCGTTCCGCCCGACGCGGCGACGGCCATGAGCCGCCCCTCTCGCGGGTCGTTGATGTCGACCCCCGAGACCAGCACGATCGTGTTACCGTCCGGGGACCAGTCGAACTGACCCAGCTTCCCCGGATTCTCGATCCGCGCGACGACCTCCCCGCTCTCCGCGTCGACCACGGCGAGCCGGCGGAACATATAGCGATCGTCGGTCAGCGGAGTCGGTGAAAGATCGGTGAGGAGCTTCGAACCGTCCGGTGAGAACCGGACATGCCAGGGCTGTCCCTCGAGAGCGAGCTTCCGCGCCTCGGTCACCGGCTCGTCGCCGTCCCCGAGCTGCGCCAGGTAGATCCGGCGCGGCTGCCAGTCCTCCTCGTAGATCTCCTGGTTGAATCCCTTGTCCCGCTGTTCTTCGATCTCCTCCGGGAGCGGCTCTGACGCGACGAACGCGATTCGCGTGCCGTCGGGGCTCCAGTCGAAGCTCGTGATGTCGGTCTCGTGTTCGACCAGCTTCCGGGACTCTCCACCGTCGACCGGGATCGCCCAGATCGCGGTGTGCTCGTCGTCCCCTCGCTTCGACAGGTAGGCGATGAGACGGCCGTCGGGGCTGAAGCGCACGTGCGACACGGAGACATCGCCCCCCACGAAGGTCCTCGCCCCCGTACCGTCGGTCCTGACCACGTGCAGCTCGACCCAGGCGGGCCCGTCTTCGTCCTTCCCCGGCTGCCGCGGCCGCGCGAGCGTGAAGGCGATGATCTCCCCGCCGGGCGAGATCCGGGCGCTGGTGACGTCCCGGATCTGCGCCACCTGTTCGGGCGTCAGGCCCGCCCCGGCCGCCGTCGCGGGGCCGAATGCGCCCACCCACACGAGAACCGCCAAGATCCCGATCCGCCTCATCCGGTTTCCTCCGCGCGGGCCGCGCCGGCGTCACCGCCGTCCCTGGGGGATGCTCCGCGGGGCCGGCAGCGTCTTCGGCCGCTCGATTTTCAGAAGAAAGAAATCGGGTTCGATGGGCCCCGGCAGGAGCATCGCGGTGTATGGCTCGCGGCCCGGAACGTCGAAAGTCAGCTTGTCGCCGCCGCCCAGACAGAAGCGGCGGGCGAAGAGATAGGCCGCCGCCTCCGGCCCCGGCTGAGCTTCCCGCAGTCCGTTGAAGTAGAAGTCCAGGTCATGCTTCCTCTTCGGGTCTCGGAGGTCGGCGGCGAGCCGGGAAGCCGGCAGGCCGTAGGGGTACCAGTTCCACGCGAAGGCGACGTGCTCCTCGGCGACGGGCCTCCGCCAGTCGTCTCCGTCCCCCGCCACGTAGGCCGCGTTCAGGTCGGGCACCAGCGGCGCCGACGGAACGGCGGGTAGCTCGCTCCAGCGGCCGCTGCGCAGATCCAGCGCGAACCGCCGGCCCGCGAGCGTGATCGCCTCCCAGCGCGCCTTTCGCGGGAGAAGGTCGATCCGCGTCGCGTCCGGCAGCCGGAGCGCACCTCCGTGCGAGATGGACAGAGACCACAGCCCGCCGTCTCCCTCGCTGGCGAGCAGCCGGTCGCCGGAGATCCAGAAGTCGGTGTAGGCGCCGCTGGGAGCGGTGATTCGCACCCGCTCCCGGTTGCGGACCCGGGTGATCGCCACGGAGTAGCCGAGCGGGGAGACGAATCGCGAGCCGTCCTGCTCCAGCCGCGCCGGGGGAAGTTCGGTCTTCCAGCGCCCCTCCTCGAGGCGGTATTCGAGCCGGGTGCCGTCGGTCCGCTCGACCCGCACCACCGTTCCGTCGGGGAGGCTCTCGAGGTAGCGCTCCCCGATCTTGAAGTTGGTCTCGGCGCGGGCCACCGGGGGCAGGGGGGTGCCGGGAGCGGGCAGCTGCTCGGCCGGGGGTTCCCCGGCGCCGAAAGCGGGGAGCGCCGCGGCCAAGGCCAGGAGCGAGGCGGCGAGGGACCTGGGTTCGGGAAGCATGGCGCCGATTCTACGCACGCCCGGCCGGGGGCGCCCGTGATGCCACCCCGCTGTGGTCGGCACCGGCCGGGAGCGGATATCTTAGGGGCGTTCCGGAGAGCCGGGTCGGCCGGCCCGCTCGCGGCCCGGCGCGGGGCGACCGCCCGGGGCTTCCTGCGGGGTCGGGGTCGGCCGGAGCCGATCCGGGAGGGGGAGAGACGCCATGGGCCAGCCCCGGGCCGCCAGACGGCACGAGGAGTTGATCCGCCGGGCGCAGGATGCGCTCGACGCGGAACAGTTCGGCGAGGCGGAGGCTCTCGGCCGCCGCGCCCTCATGCTCCGGCCGGAGTCCTCGCGGGCGCGCCAGGTTCTGGCGTCGGCCCTGATCGAGCAGGGGGAATTCGAGGAGGCCGCCCGGCTGCTCGAGCAGAACCTCGAGGCGGAGCCCGACGACGTGCCCGCGCTCGCGGATCTCGGCCTGTGCTATTTCGAGATGTGCCGGTTCGGCGAAGCCGAGGCGGTGCTCGGGCGCGCCCTCGCTCTCGACCCGGACGACCCCCAGGCCTGCTACTGGATGGCGCTGTGCGTCGAGCGGCGCGGCGAGTACCGGGCCGCCGAAGAGTGCTTCCGGCGCGCGCACGAGATCGACCCCGAGGCCTATCCGATGCCGACGCGGTTCGGCGGCGGAACCTTCGCCAGGGCGCTCGCGGAGGCGCTCGCGGAGACGCGGCGGCACTTGCCGCCCGACGCCCGCCGCAAGGCCGACCAGCTCCGCTTCGTCGTGCGCGACCTGCCGCGGGAGTCCGATCTGCTCGACTTCGATCCGCCGCTCGATCCATGCCTGTACGGGCTTTACGTGGGAGTTCCGCTGCCCGAAAGGCGGGGCAAGGCGAAGCCGCGGCGGCCCGATACGATCTACATCTACAAACGAAACCTCGAACGTTTCTGCCACGACGAGGAGACGCTGATCCGGGAGCTGCGGCTCACGCTCAGCTACGAGATCGGCCACTATCTCGGCTACGACGAGGAAGAGCTGGCGCAGCGCGGGCTGGCCTGAAGCCGCGCCGGGCTGCCGCCGTCAGTGTCCGGCGGGGGCGGACGCCCCGAGAAGATTGGCAGCCTTCGCCAGCAGCACGTCGTCGATGTTGAGGCCCTTCTGCACCACGTCGTGAACGCCGAGGGCGCGAAGGCGGTCCCACTCCTCTCCCATCAGAGAGCCCTCGTCTCCGTTCGTGTAGAGAAGGACCGGGATGTCCTGGCGCGGGAGGGCGCGGAGCACGTCCACGCCGTCACCGTCCGGCAGGCTCAGGTCGAGAAGGACGAGGTCGATCGGACGGGTCGCGAGAACCTGCCTCGCCTCCGCGACGCTGCGGGCGGGGACGGCGTTGTACCGGCGGCCGAGCGCGTCGGTAGCCAGGCCGAGGAAGACCTCTTTGTCCTCGACGACCAGGACCGTGGCACGCCCGGCTCGCGCACGGTCCGGGTCGAACCGGTGCCCGCAGGCGGGGCAGGCGACCTCGTCCGACTGGGTGTCCTCGTCTTCCCAGTCGTCCACGTGCGCCGGCCGGCGGGGGGCCGGCGCCGGTGCCGCCGCCGGGGCCGCGGCCGGAGCGGACGCGGGAGCGGCGAAAGCGATCGTCCCCCCGCACTCGGGGCAGGGAAGCTCACCGCTGTCGGGGAGACGCTCCTCTTCCACCTGGTGCGTTTGCCCGCACGCAGGACAAGGGATTTCGACCTTCCGCGGCTCCGGCACCACACTCGCCTCCCTTCTCGGGACCCTCGGGGTCGAGCGATCCGAGCTGCCCGGCCGGGGAACCGCGCCCGCCGGAGGCGGGAACCGCGCGCGACCGCCGGCCGGGAGGGACCTCGCAAGGTAACGTTCGGTCGGCGGCGGCGCGCCGGCAAGGGCGGCCCTCAGGGCAGGAGCGCGAGCGGATCCAGCGGCTTCCCGTTCCGCCTCACCTCGAAGTGGACATGGGGGGCCGACGCATTGCCGCTGGCCCCGCTCAGGGCGACACGCGCCCCCGCGGCCACGGCGTCCCCCTCCCGGACCGTGATGCGGCTGTTGTGACCGTACCAGGTGGTGAACCCCTCCCCGTGGTCGACGACCACCAGCAGGCCGTAGCCGCGGCGGCGCCCGGCGTACCGCACCACGCCCGCCGCGGAGGCCCGGACCGGCGTGCCGGGCGGGACGAGGATATCGATCCCCTGATGCCGGCTCCCGCCCCTCGGCGCCCCGAAGAGGGAGCTGACCGGGCCCCGCACCGGCCACCTCCACCTCGGGCGAGCGGCCGGAGCGGCCTCCGGTGCCGGCGCCGCCTCCGGGGGAAGCAGGAGGCGTTGTCCCGCGACGATCCGGTTCGGATCGGCGAGCCCGTTCAGGGCCGCGAGGCGCTCCACGTCGACGCCGTAGCGGCGCGCGATGCGCCACAACGTCTCCCCGGGCGCGACGATGTGCACGCGGAGCGGCGCGGCCCGCGTGGCCGCGGCGGACTCCGCCGGCCGGACCGCAGTCCGTCCGCCGCAAGCGGCGAGCAGGGCGACCGCCAGAATCGCGCCGGCCCGCTTCACGCCGAAGGCTCCCCGCGCAGGGCTTCCCGCATGTCGGACGGCATCGGCGCTTCGAGCGAGATTCGGCCGCCCTCGCGCGGGTGATCCAGCTCGAGTCTGAAGGAGTGGAGCAACAGCCGGCCGGCGCCGAGGCGGGCCGCCGCTTCCTCGGGCAGCTTCCCGTACAGCAGGAGCCGGCGGTAGTCGCGGTCGGGGAGCATGTAGAGCTTGTCGCCGAGGATCGGGTGGCCGGCGAGGGCCAGGTGAGCCCGGATCTGGTGCCGCCGCCCCGTCTCGGGGCGAACCTCCACGAGAGCCCGGTCGGCAAGGCGCCGGACGACCCTCACCTCGGTCCGGGCGCTCTTCGTTCGCTCCGCCTCCGGACCCTGCCTGAAGATGAAGCCGTCCCTGGTGAAAGTCCCCAGGGGAAGGTCGATGCGAAAGCGGTCGGCCGCCGGAGCTCCGCGGACGACGGCGAGGTAGGTCTTCGAAACACGCGCCCGCTCGAACGCCGTTTGGAGGCGCCGCGCGGCCCACCGGTGGCGCCCGAGGAGAAGCACGCCGCTGGTCTCCGCGTCCAGGCGGTGGGCGAGGGTGAGCTGGGGCTCCCCCCGCCGGCGGCGCAGCAGACTGATGACGGTGTTCCGCCGGTGGCTGTGGGTGGGGTGCACCACCAGTCCCGGTGGCTTGTCGATGGCGAGGATATCCCGGTCTTCGTAGAGAACCGGTGGATCGAAGGCGATCTCCTCTTCCTCGATGCCGGGATCGAGCAGCGATACGGTGCCGCCGACTTGCACGGGCGTCGACGGCTTCACCGGCGCGTCCCACGACAACTCGACGCGCGTGGCGATCGCCCGCTGGACACGGGTGCGCGACAGCTTCGGGATCATGCGCTGCAGGAACCGGTCGAGCCGGCATCCGGCGAAGGCCGGACCGACCTTGAAACGGGCGGCGACGGTTTCACCGGTTTCGGTTTCGCGTTCCATCGGCGGTCGGTCTCGGGGCGCGGGGCCGAGCGGCCGCGCTGAGCCGCCCCTATAATGGCCGCCCGATGACGAAGAAGACAATTCGCGGCGCCGTCCTCGTATCGCTGCTCGCCGGGTTTTCGTGCCTCGCCGCGTTCGCCCAGGGCGGGCCGCGTCCCGTCACCCGGCCTGGGGAGGCGGTGCCGGCCGCCGTCCTGGAACGCGAGGCCGGACCGGCCGGCAAGGCGTTGGCCGGGTACCTCGGCGTGCGGCCCGTGCTCGTCGTCTACTGGCGTCCGGGCGATCCCGTCTCCGAGGCGGCCCTCGCCGACGCGATCGCGGGCGCCCGGGAGGCGGCTCCCGAGGCGGCCGTCCTGCCGGTCGCGGTGCTGGCTGCCGGCCAGCCGGAATCGTCGGTGACCGAGCGCCTGAAGGAGCTCGGGCTGGCGTCGGCGGTGGAGCCGGTGATCGACCGGGGCGACCTGGCCGTCGTTCTCGGAGTGCGCCGCGCTCCCTCGTTCGCGCTCATCGACGCCGGGGGCGTTCTGCGGCTCGTCGGCGGCTCCGACATTTCGCAGGCCAACAAGGACGGCGTTTCGATTCTGCAGGCGCTCGCGCTCGCTGCGAAGGGGAAGGCGGTGCCCACGCTCGGTGTCCTCGAGTACCAGCCGGCGTACCGGCTGCTCGGGTCGAAGCTTCCGGGCGTCGCGGTCACGGAGCTGGACGGCTCCACCTGGCGGCGGCTCACCGACTTCCTCGTTCCCGGCAAGCGGTTGCTGCTTTTCTACTGGTCTCCGATCTGTCCCCACTGCAAGCGGGCGCTTCCGGTGCTCGGACGCTGGTACGAAGAGCACCGTCCCGACGATCTCGTCGTCGTCGATGTGGCCCGCGCCGACGCCGAGGCGCTGCGCCGCGCGGCCGCTCCGCTGATCGAGTCCTATCCCTGGAAACACCTGCTGGACGTCCGCAACGCCGCCGGAAAGACGCTCCTCGTGACCCGCACCCCGACGTCGTTCCTCGTGTCGGGGGACGGCGAGATCCTCGCCGTGCAGGTCGGCGAGACGGAAGACTGGTCGGCCTGGCTGGGAGGGACTCGCGCGGGGTCCGGCGCCAGCCGCTGACGCGCGATGTCCGGCGAGAGAGAAGCTCGCGGCGGGGAGCCCCCGGCGGAGGGGCACGGTCAACTCCGGGCGGAGACCGCGCGCTTCGACCTGGGGCCGCACGCTCCGGTCCTGGCCGAGGCGCTCGGCCCCCCGCCGGCCGGCTACCGGCTCACCTACCTCAGGCTGCTCGCGCGGGACCCCTCCACCCTGCTCGTGGTCTGGGAAGTGAACGATCCGGACGCCGTGCAGGCGGGGGAGCGGGACGGCTGGCGGAACCTCCTCCTCGTCGTCCGCGACGGCCACGGTGAACCCCGCCTCCGGCGGCGCCTGGGCCGCCGCGGAGGGATCCTTTCTCTCGAGGTGCCCGGAGAAGGGGGGGTCTGGACGGGAGAGCTCGTTCTCGACGGAGCCGCGCTTCCGCCGGGCCCGATCGCCCGGTCCTGTCCCGTCCGCGCGGCCCGGCACCGGCCTTCGGGCGGCGGCACGCCCGAGGCGCTCGCCTTGCCGCCCGATCTCGACCGGCGGGCACTGGTCCGCGGCGAACCGCCCGCGATCCCCGGCCACGCGCCCCCGCCTCGCGGGGGCGACCGCCCCGCGGCGCGGCTCCTCGAGCGATTGGAGATCGCGGCGCAGGCGGGGCGGTGCGAAGGCGTTTCCCGGCCGCGTCCCCTCGGGGCGCCGGGCGCCGCCCCGCCCGAGGAGGGGGCCGGCGGACCTCCGGGCTCCTCCTGGGGCGGCCCCGGCCGGCCCTCGGGACGCGGGGCGTGAAGCGCGGAGAGCTGGTCGTCCTCCTCCACGCGCACCTCCCGTGGGTGCGCCACCCGGAACTTCCTTTCTTCCTGGAAGAGCACTGGCTGTTCGAGGCGGTGTTCGAGTGCTACCTCCCGCTGGTGGAGGCGCTGCGCGCGCTCGAGCGGGACGGGGTGCCGGTGAGGCTCACGGTCGACGTCTCGCCCACCCTCGCAGCGATGCTCGAGGATCCGCTGCTGCGCGGTCGCACGGCCGAGTTCGGCGCGCGCCTGCTCCGGCTGTGCCGGCAGGAGGAGGAGCGCACCCGCGGTGACCGCGCCTTCTCGGACGTGGTCGCCTTCTACCGGAAGCGTCTCACGCGCCTGCTCGACCTCTACGAGCGGCTGGGGCGCGACCTGAACGGAGAACTGGCCCGGCTCGAGCGCGCCGGGCTGCTCGAGCTGGCCACCTGCGCCGCGACGCACCCGATCCTGCCCTCGTTGCTGGATCGCCCGGAGCTGGCGCGCGGTCAGATCCGCACGGCCGTCCGCGAGCACGAGCGGATCTTCGGCCGCCGGCCCCGGGGCATCTGGCTTCCGGAGTGTGCCTACGCCCCTCCGCTGGACCGGTACCTCGCCGAGGCCGATCTGCGCTGGTTCGCCGTCGATGCCCACGGCCTGCTGAGCGCGAGCCCCTCCCCGCGCTACGGCATCTACGCCCCCTGCTGGACGGAGCACGGCGTGGCCGTGTTCGCCCGGGACGTGGCGTCGGCGCGGGAGGTGTGGTCGGCGCGCGGCGGCTACCCCGGCGACCCCGTTTACCGCGAGTTCTACCGCGACGTCGGGTGGGACCTCCCGTTCGAGCAGATCGCGCCCTTCATCGATCCCTCGGGGCAGAGGATGTTCACGGGATTGAAGTACTACCGGATCACCGGCGAGACCGAGGCCAAGGAACCCTACGATCCCCGCGCGGCGCGAGCCCGCGCCCTCGAGCACGGCGATCACTTCGTGGCGAGGCGCCGGGAGCAGGCCCGGGACCAGGCCTCCCGGATGGACCGGCCTCCGGTGCTGTTCTGCCCCTACGATGCGGAGCTGTTCGGCCACTGGTGGTTCGAGGGTCCCTGGTTCCTGGAGCGTGTCTTCCGGAGCCTCGCCGCGGCGGACGATCTCGACCCCGCCACTCCGGGCGACGTGCTCGCCCGCGCCGGCGCGCTCCAGGTCGTCGACCTCGAGCCGAGTTCGTGGGGGGCCGGCGGGCATCTCGCCGTCTGGCTCGACGAGTCGAACGAGTGGTGCCTGCCGCACCTCACCGGGATCGGCGAGCGGCTGGCCGCACGCCTGGAGGAGCGCGATCCCGGCGATGCCGCGAAGGGGCGCATCCTCCGGCAGGCGGTGCGGGAGGCGATGCTGGCGCAGGCGAGCGACTGGCCGTTCCTCATGAGCACCGGGACGGCGGTCGAGTACGCCACTCGCCGCTTCACGGAGCACGTGCAGCGGTTCAACCGCCTGGACGGGATGCTCGGACGGGTGGCCCTGGAGGGCGACGATCGCCGGTTTCTCGAACTTTGCGAGGAGCGCGACGGCCTGTTCCCCTCCCTCGACCTCGCCGATTTCGCGTAACCTGTCGGCGGGCCGCCCGCGGGGCGGCGCGGAGCGGCGGTGGAAAGCCTCGTCGACAAGTTGCAGCGCATCCGCATCGTGCTCGTCGAGCCGAGGTATCACGGGAACCTCGGCCAGGTGGCGCGCGCCATGCGGAACTTCGGCTTGTCCCGGCTGGTGCTGGTGGGGGGGAGGGCCGACCCCGAGGCGGACGAGGCCCGCTGGTACGCCCGGGAGGAAGGGGAGCCCGTCCTGCGCGGAGCCGAGAGGGTCGCCACGCTCGACGAGGCGGTCGCCGGCTGCCGTCTGGTGATCGGCACCTCCCGCCGGCTGGGCAAGCGCCGCGGCCCCGGGCTCACGCCCGAGGAGGTCTTCGACGAGACGAAACCCTGGCGAGCTCCCTACGAGACGGCGATCCTCTTCGGCCGCGAGGCGCACGGGCTGTCCACGGCGGAAGTCGATCGCTGCCAGCGGCTCCTCTGGATCCCCTCCGATCCGGCCGGCCCGTCCCTGAACCTCGCCCACGCCGTCGCCGTCGTGGGGTACGTGCTCGCGCGCCGCGCCAGGGCCGATCTGGGAACCGGGCCCCGACCGCTCGCCGTGGAACCGGCACCGGTCGAGCAGGTCGAAGAGATGTTCCGGCATGCCCGCCGCGTATGGTCGCGGATCGGATACCTGCACGCGCAGAACCCGGACGCGATCCTGCGGCGGTGGCGGCAGATGCTCGGCCGGGCGCTGCTCACCGAGTATGACGTCCGCGTGATCCGGGCCCTGCTGCACCAGACGGAGTGGGTGGCGCGCGTGGCGGGGATACCGGAAGGCGGGCCGCCGGAGGCCCCCGCGGGCCTGTTCGACAAACACAGGAAGCCAGATGACGACTCCTGAGCCGGTCATCTCGTTCCGGGACGTCTCCAAGAGCTACGGAGGCACGCCGGCCGTGGCCGACGTCTCGTTCGACGTCTTCGGTGGTGAGGTGCTGGGCCTGCTCGGTCCGAACGGGGCGGGGAAGACGACCCTCATCCGGATCCTGATGGACATCATCCGCGCGGATCGCGGGACGGTCCTGTACCGGGGAGAGCCGATGCGGCGGAAGTACCTCGACCGCTTCGGCTACCTGCCGGAGGAGCGGGGCCTGTACGTCAAGCAGAAGGTCCTCGACGTCCTGACCTACTTCGCGGCGTTGAAGGGGCTGAGCCGGAGGGAAGCGATCGGTCGATCGCACCGCTGGTTGGAACGGATCGGCTTGCCCGAGGTCGCGGGCTGGAAGGTCGAGCGGCTGTCGAAGGGGATGTCGCAGAAGGTGCAGATCGTCTCGGCGCTGCTGGCGGATCCCGAAGTGGCGATCCTCGACGAGCCCTTCTCCGGGCTGGACCCGGTGAACGTGCGCTTGGTGAAGGATCTGATTCGCGAGCGGAAAGACAGCGGCGCCACCACCATCCTGTCGACGCACCAGATGAACATGGTCGAGGAGTTGTGCGACCGGGTGGCGATGATCCATCGCGGTCGTCTCGTCCTCTACGGGGAGGTCGGCGACATCCGCCGGCGCCACTCGCCTCCGGAAGTGCGGATCGCCCTCGAAGGTGAACTGCCGCCGCTGGACGGGGTCGCCGAGGTCCGTCCCGAGGGAGACCACACCTGGAGGATCCGGCTGCGGGACACGGGCGACGGGGCGCGGATCCTGCAACAGCTCGTGGCCACAGGCGCGGAGGTGTACCGCTACGAACGTGTCCTGGCGCCGATGGAGGACATCTTCATCGCGCTCGTCGGGGGGGAAGGGCGATGATCCGGCCGCGCAAGGCGGGGGTGGTGGCCTCCTTCGAGTTCCTGTCCACGGTTCGCCGGGTCGGCTACCTGGTGGCGACGTTCGGAATGCCGGTGTTCGTGATTCTCTACGGCGGGTTCATCGCGGGCCTCGGCGCCTTCGTCAACAAGAGAGTGGAGGCCCGGGCGTCGCGGCCGCGTGTGGTGGCCGTCGTCGACGAGGGGGGCGCGATCGGCCTGGTCTCGCGGATCGAAGAGCCCGCCGTGGAGCTGCCGCCGGAAGTCCGGGAAGCGATCGAGCGGGCGCGGTCGATGAACCCCAGGGCGCCCGCGCTGGCGGTGGGCCGGATCGTGTTCACCCCTGCCGCCGCTGAGGACGAGGCGAAAGAGGCCCTCGCGGACGGCCGGATCGACGCCTACTACGTTCTGGGCAGCGATTACCTGCAGACGGGGGCGGTTCGGTTCGTCCAGCGGGAGACGGGCTTCGGGGACAGGGTGCAGGCCGGATCGGCGTTCGCCTCGCTGGTGCGCCGGCGTCTTCTCGAGGGAAAGGTGGAGGAGGAGATCCTCGAGAGGGTGAAGCAGCCGGTCGTGCGGACCGAGCGCCTCATGATGGACGAGTCGGGCGCGATCAAGCCGTACAGTCGGCTGGGGAAGGCGGCGGCGACCCTCGTCCCGATCGTGTTCACGATCATGCTCTTCGTGTCCCTGATGATCAGCGCCGGTTACCTCGTCCAGGGCACAGCCCTCGAAAAGGAAAACCGCGTGGTCGAGGTGCTTCTCGCCAGCGCCGACCCCGACGAGATCCTCCTGGGGAAGCTCGTCGGTCTCGGTTCCGCGGCCCTGCTCCAGGTCGCCGTCTGGCTCGGACTGCTGATCCTGGCCGGCGTCCTCTTCGCCGGTGCTCTCGCGGCGGCTGGGGTGAGCCTGCCCTGGGCCGCGGCCGGCCTGGCCGTGCCCTACTTCCTGGCCACATACGCGCTGCTGGGAAGCCTGATGCTCGGCACCGGATCCCTCGGGGGCACGATGCGCGAGAGCCAGCAGTGGTCGATGCTCTGGACGATGCTGGTGGCGCTGCCGGTGATGTTTCTCGGCATCATGATTCCGGATCCCAACGGGCCGGTGGCACGGGCGCTCACCTGGTTCCCGTTCAGCTCGGGAATCACGGTGCTGCTGCGCCTCGCGCTCGAGCCGGAGGGCGTGCGCTGGTGGGAGATCGCGGGCTCCCTCGCACTGCTGGCGGCCAGCACCTGGTTCGGGATCCGGTTCGGCGCGCGACTGTTCCGCATCGGGCTCCTTCTGGGCGGCTCGCGCCCGCGGCTGCGAGAGATCCTGCGGCAAGCCCGGCTCGGCTGACACGTTCGGGGCCGGTGTTGCGGGTTTCGGCGGCTCTCCGATAGGCTCGCGCCGCCACGCGCGCCGAGGCGGCCATGGTCCGATCGAACCAGAACCGATCCCCGCGGCGAATGCCACCCGGGACCGTCACGCTGTACGAGGTCGGCCCGCGCGACGGCCTTCAGAACGAGCCCACGCTCCTGTCTCCCGATCAGCGGGCCGAGCTCGTGCAACGGCTCGCGGCCTGCGGGCTCCGGGACATCGAGATCGGAAGCTTCGTCCATCCGCGGTGGGTGCCCCAGATGGCCGAGACGGATCGGGTCGCCGAACTCCTCGGGGAGCGCGAGGGCGTCCGCTTCTGGGCTCTGGTCCCGAACGTGAAGGGCTACGAGCTCGCCGTCGAAGCGGGCGTCCGGCGGGTGGCCGTCGTCGTGTCGGCCAGCGAGACGCACAACCGGAAGAACCTCAACCGTTCCCGGGAGGAGTCGATGGCCGAGATCGCGCGGATCGCCCGCGCCTGCAGGGAATCCGGGGTCGCGCTCCGGGCCTACGTCTCCACCGCCCTGGGATGCCCCTACGAAGGAGCGATCGACGAGGGGGAAGTGATCGGCCTCGCGGAGCGGCTCGCCGAGCTCGGCGCGGTCCAGGTCTCCCTGGGCGACACGATCGGCGCCGGCACCCCGCGCGCCGTGCGCCGGCTGGCGAGACTCGCGATCGAGCGCCTCGGACCGGAACGGGTGGCCCTCCATCTGCACGACACGCGCGGCCTCGGCCTCGTCAACGCCTACATAGCGCTGGAGGAGGGCGTTCGCATCCTCGACGGCTCGGTGGGCGGACTCGGCGGTTGCCCCTATGCTCCCGGCGCGGCGGGGAACGTCGCCACCGAGGACCTCGTCCAGCTTCTCGACGGGGAAGGGGTGCCGACGGAAGTCGACCTCGACGCCCTCGTCGAGACCGCCCTCTGGCTGGAGCGGCTCGGGCTGCAGCCCGCCTCGCGCTACGCCCGATTCCGGCGCGCGTCCTGCCGGCACGACAAGGAAGAACGATGACCGATCGCCCCCGGCTCCTGCTGTTGATGACGACGAGCACGTACAAGGCGGAGGCGTTCGTCACCGCTGCCGCCCGCTGCGGTGTGGCGCTGACGGTCGGAACGGACCGGCCACAGGCTTTGGCGGCGGCCGATCCGCAGGGTCATCTGGTGCTGCCGTTCGGCGAGAGTCGTCGCGCCGTCGCGAAGATCGCCGCCTTCGCCCGGCGGACCCGGATCGACGGTGTGCTCGCCGCGGACGACGACGGCGTGCTGCTCGCCGCGGAGGCGGCGGCGGCCCTCGGCCTCCGGCACGCCCCGGCCGAGGCGGTGCGACGGCTGAGATTCAAGCATCTCTTCCGGCGCGCGGTTTCGGAGGCCGGTCTCCCGTCGGCGCGGTGGCGGCTGCTGGCCCCGGGCGAGGATGCCGCCCGCGCCGCCCGGCGCTTGACCTTTCCGGTCGTCGTGAAGCCCGTGGCCCTGTCGGCCAGCCGAGGGGTCGTTCGCGCCGACGATCCCGCCGGATTCGTCCGGGCCGTCTCCCGGATCCGGGCGCTTCTGAACCGGGCTGAGCTGTCCGCCGGCCGCCAGCCGCTGCTCGTGGAGTCCTACCTCGACGGACCCGAAGTGGCCCTCGAGGGCGTGGTCCGGCGCGGGCGGCTGCGAACCCTCGCCCTGTTCGACAAACCGCGGGCCGGGCAGGGGCCCTTCTTCGAGGAGTCGATCTACGTGCTCCCCTCCGGCCTGACGGCCGAAGCGCAGGAGGGCTGCCGGCTCGCGGTCGAGCGGGCGCTGGGAGCGGTCGGTTTCCACACCGGGAACGTCCACGCCGAGTTGCGGATCGTCGGTGGCCTTCCCCACGTCATCGAGATCGCCCCGCGGTCGATCGGCGGCCTTTGCTCCCGCGTGGTCCGGTTCCGTCCCGGGGGAACCCCGCTGGAGGAGCTCGTGATCCGTTCCGCTCTGGGGATGGACGTCGAGGGTTTCGAACCGGAGCCGGGGGCCCGCGGGGTGATGATGATCCCGATCCCCGCGCCCGGGATCCTGCGCGGCTGGACGGGGGAGGCGAAGGCGCGCCTGGAACCGGGGATCGAGGGAGTGAGGATCACCGTGCCCCCGGGAGCGGAATTGGAACCGCCTCCCGAAGGCGACCGCTACCTCGGCTTCCTGTTCGCCCGGGGCGCCTCGCCGCCGGACGTGGTGCGGTCGCTCGAGAGGGCGCACTCCTGCCTCCGCTTCGAGATCGAGCCGCTGCGCAGGGGACAGGCAGCGGCCGGCATGCCATAATCACCGCTCGCCGTTCCCGGACAAGGATCCCATGCTGAAGATCACCGACCTCGCGCGCCGCAAAGTCTGTGAGTACATCGAGGCCGAGGGCGAGCCGGGTCTCGCGCTCCGCATCGCCATCCGCGGCCGCGGCCCGGGCGGGTTCCAGTACGAATTCGGCCTGGTCGAGGAGACCGATCGGCGCGAGGACGACAAGGTCATCGATGCCGGCCCGTTCAAGGTCTTCGTCGATCCGCAAAGCGCCGAGAAGCTGGAAGGCGCCACCTTCGACTACGTCGACGCCCCGGGACGGGCCGGTTTCCGCATCGACAACCCGAATCCGGTGTGGGACGACCCGCTGGCCGCCCGCGTCCAGGAGGTGATCGACCGCCATGTGAACCCGGCGGTGGCCTCGCACGGGGGCCGCGTCTCCCTGCTCGACGTGCGCGAGGGGAAGGCCTACGTCCGGCTCGAGGGAGGCTGCCAGGGCTGCGGGATGGCCAGCGTCACGCTGAAACAGGGCATCGAGGCGATGATCCGACAAGCGGTTCCGGAGATCACGGAGGTGATCGACACCACGGATCACGCGGGCGGGAAGAACCCCTACTACCAGCCGGCCAAGGGCGGCGGCCCCTCCCCCTTCTGAGCGCCCGACGGCGGATGAAGGCCGTCCTCGTCTCGACCTACGACCTCGGTCGGCAGCCGTTCGGCGTCGCGTCGGCGGCCGCCTGGCTGGCCCGCGCGGGGGCGGACGTCCGCTGCGTCGATCTGGCGGTCGAGCCGTTCGATCCCATCGCGTTCGAGGGGGCCGATCTCGTCGCCCTCTACTTGCCCATGCACACCGCGGCGCGCCTGGCGGCGCGGTTTCTCCCCGCGATCCGCCGGGCCGCCCCGGGAGCGCGTCTCTGCTGCTTCGGGCTGTACGCGGCGCTCAACGGCGAATCGCTGCTCGAACTCGGGGCCGACGCCGCCACCGGCGGCGAATTCGAGGCGGTGCTGGCCGACCAGATGCGGCCGGAGGCGGAAGGGGGCGTTCGCACCGTGCTCGACCGGCAGCGCTTCCTGATCCCGCTGCGGAAGGGTCTACCCGCGCTCGACGGGTACGCGCACCTGGTGATGCCGGACGGCACGAGACGCGTGGCCGGCGCCACCCAGACGAGCCGCGGATGTCTTCACCGCTGCCGTCATTGCCCGGTGGTCCCCGTCTACGGCGGAACGCTCCGGATCGTGCAGCGCGAGGTCGTGCTCGCGGATGTGGACAACCTGGTCGAAGCGGGTGCCGGGCACGTGACGTTCGCCGATCCCGATTTCTTCAACGCCCCCACGCACTCGCTGCGGATCGTGGAAGAGATGCACAGGCGCCACCCGCGCCTGTCGTATGACGTCACGATCAAGGTCGAGCACCTTCTACGGTACCGCCGGCACCTGGACGTCCTGAAGCGGACGGGCTGCCTGTTCGTGACCACCGCGGTGGAGTCGTTCGACGACGCGGTGCTCGCCCGGCTGGAGAAGGGGCACACGGGATCGGAAGCGGTCGCCGCCGTGGGTCTGCTGCGCGCGGCCGGTCTCGGAGTGAAGCCGACGTTCATCCCCTTCCATCCGTGGACGACGCGCTCCGGATACGCGGCCTTCCTCGCTCGCCTCGCCGAGCTGAAGCTGGTGGACGATGTGCCCCCGGTGCAGTTGTCCCTGCGGTTGTTGATCACGCGGCGCTCCCGGTTGCTCGAGCTTCCCGAGATCCGGCGGATCAGCGGCCCGTTCGATCCTCAGGCCCTCGTCCATCCCTGGCGCCACCCGGACCCGGACGTCGACGAGATGCAACGGGCCGCCGCGGCGATCGCGCGCGAAGCCGCGGCGGCAGGCGTTTCTCCAGGGGCCGTCTTCGAGCGGTTCGTCCGGCTCGCCGAGGGGGCCGTCGCGGCCGCGGGGGAGCACACCGAAGCGCCGCGGCGGGCGAAGGTCCCGTACCTCGAGGAGCCGTGGTACTGCTGAGCGGAGCCCCTCGGGGAGCGGTCCGCTGCCCGCCCGCAGGCCGAATCGTCGGTGCCGCTGCGCGAGCGGAGACGGGGAGGCGCGCATGTCGGATGATCGGGTGCGCCGGATCGGTGAGTTGACCGTGACGATCGAGCGGGAACGGTGCGTGGCGGCCGAGACCTGCATCGTCATCGCCCCGGAGCTGTTCGAGCTCGACGCGGAGGGCTTCGTCACGTTCCGTCCCGGGGCGCCGGGGACGATCGATCCCGAACGCCTGCTCGCCGCCTGCGCTTCCTGCCCCACGGGAGCCCTGATCGTCCGGGACGCCTCGGGACGCCGCCTGGTGCCGTGACGCGCGGGTCTTTCCCGGCGCGCCCGCCCGGCGGAGGATAGAATCCGCCGCGGCCCGTGGTGCGGGTGGGGAGCGGCAAGATGGGCGAAGCGAGGGAAGGCGGCCCGGACATCCCGCTGCGCGAGCGGTTGATCTTCGCGCTCGACGTGCCGGATGCCGATGCGGCTCGCCGCCTGGTGGAACGGCTCGGCGACAGCGTCGTTTTCTACAAGCTCGGTCTCGAACTCTTCCTGGCGGGCGGATACCTGGAGCTCGTGGACTGGCTCGTGCGCCGGGGGAAAAAGGTGTTCGCCGATCTCAAGCTCTTCGACGTGCCGGAGACGGTCCGGCGCGCGGTCTCGCGGCTGACCGACACCGGCGTCAGCCTGACGACCGTCCACGGCAACGACGCCATGCTCGAGGCGGCGGCATCGGTTCCCCGCGGGTCCCTCAAGATCCTCGCGGTGACCGTCCTCACCAGTCTCGACCGCGGTGATCTCCGCGACCTCGGTTTCCACTGCGACGTCGAGGAGCTGGTCCTCTCCCGGGCACGCCGCGCCCTGGAGCTGGGTTGCGACGGCGTCGTCTCCTCCGGCATCGAGGCGGCCCGCCTGCGCGAGCACCTGGGAAACCGCCTTCTGATCGTCTGCCCCGGCATCCGGCCGGTGGACAACCGCGTCGTGGACGACCAGAAGCGGGTGGTCACGGTCGAGAAGGCCTTCGCAGCGGGCGCCGACCACATCGTGGTGGGGCGCCCCATCCGCGAGGCCCCCGACCCTCGGCGGGCGGCGGAGAGCATCCAGGCCCGCATCGCAGCGTTCTTCGACGCATGAGGCCCGCCCGCGGTTTGGCTCCCCTTTCCGCCGCCGGGCTGGCGCTCGCGGCGGCTTCGTGCGGGGGGCATCCCTACCCCGAGCTTCCGCCGGCCCAGCACGTGGTCATCGTCAGTGTGGACACGCTCAGGGCCGATCACCTCGGTTGCTATGGAGCGGCCTCGGCGCACACCGAGACGTTCGACCGTCTGGCGCGGGAGGGGGTGCTGGCGGAACAGGCGGTGGCCCCGGCACCGATCACGCTGCCGTCGCACGCGACGCTCCTGACCGGTCTCGAACCGTGGCACCTCGGAATCTGGCACAACGGACTGTACCGGCTGGAGGACCGTTTCGAAACGCTGGCGGAGAGGCTCCGCTCGGAGGGATTCGAGACGGCGGCGTTCGTCGCCGGAGCGCCGCTCGCCTCCGGCTCGGGGATCGAACAAGGCTTCGACCTGTTCGACGATGCGATCCCCGATCTGGAATCGGCGGGTTACGAAGAGCCGAGCCGCACCGCGGAATCGGTGACCGACGCGGCCGTCGCCTGGATCGGATCCCGACCCGGAGGCGGCCGGCGGCGCTTCCTCTTCGTGCACTACTACGATCCGCACGCCCCGTACTCTCCGCCGCCGCGCTACCTCGAGGACGCCGGCGGGACCGGCGGGGCGGAAGGATTCGTCGCCTATCAAGGCGAGATCGCCTACGTCGACGATCAGCTCGATCGCCTGGTGCGGGCCCTCGAGGAGCACGGCTGGCTCGACCGGACGCTCCTCGTCGTCACCGCGGATCATGGCGAAGGGCTGATGCAGCACGGCGAGCTGACCCACGGCCTGTTCCTGTACGACGAGACGATCCGGGTTCCGCTGATCCTGCGCTATCCGGGGCTGCCGGCGGGCCGCCGGATCGCTCCGGTCGTCTCGCTGTCGGACGTGGTCCCGACCGTCCTCGAAGCGCTCGGCCTTGCATTGCCGGAGGGACTCGACGGCCAGAGCTTCTGGCGTCTCGCGCAGGGCGGGAATCCGGCGAGGGAGTACGCCTTCAGCGAGAGCCGGCTGGGATCGATCGAGTACGGCTGGGCTCCCCTGCGCGCGGTGCGGACCGGGGAGTGGAAATTCATCGCCGCCCCCGAGCCCGAGCTGTACGACCTCCGGCGCGATCCCGGAGAGACGAAGAACAGATTCGAGACGGCCAGGAAGACCGCGGGTTGGCTGTCCGAGCAGCTGGAGCGCGCCTTCGCCCGGATCGCGCCCGACCGTCCACGCGCCCTGGACGACGCCGAGCTCGGCCGACTCCAGAGCCTCGGATACTTCCAGGGAGGTGCACCCGGCACGGCGCGTCCCGCCCAGGGGCTCGCCGATCCGAAGCGGATGATCCGCGTCCAGCAGCAGCTCCACATCGCCTCCTTCGAGATCGGGCAGGGCCGGTACCGCGCCGCCGAGAAGCGCCTGCGTGAGCTGATCGCCAGGGATCCCGGCAATCTCGCCGCCCGGTGCCGGCTCGCCGACGCCTGGGTGGCGATGGGGCTCCTGGGGCCGGCGGAACGGGTCCTCTCGCAGGCACTGGAGCTGACGAAGGGCGATCCCCGCAGGAGCGCCGAGGTGCTCTGGCGACTGGCGGGGGTCCACCGGCGCCGCGGCGAGTACGACCTCGCGCTGCGAGCCTACGAAAAGCACGACACCCTCGTACCGCCGAGCGCCGCCTCGATCGCGATGCGGGCCCGGGTCCTGCACCTGGCCGGCCGGACGGAGGAGGCGCTCGCCCTGCTCGAGCATTGGCTCGAGCGGAGCCCGCGCTCGACCGCGGCGTGGCGCGAGCTGGCGCGGATCGCGGAGGACGCGGGCTTCGCCGGGCGGGCCGACGAGGCTTGGAGGCGGGTGCTCGAACTCCATCCGGGCGACACCGAAGCGACACGGAAACTGGCACGGAAGGACTAGCCCGGCGGCGTCCCGCTCCCCGCGGCGATGGGAGGGGACGGCTGCGCCGGTGTGGGACGCCGGCGGGGGGGCGGGTATACTCCGCCCCACGCGGCGCTGCCGCGTCTCCAGTCGACCCGGTCGCGTCCCGCCTCCGGACCGGGAACGAGGTCACCCATGGAAAAGACGGTCATTGTGAGTGCCTGCCGAACTCCGATCGGACGGTTCCTCGGCGCCCTGTCGCCGCTGCCGGCCACGCGCCTCGGTGCGCTGGTGGTCCGGGAGGCGGTGAGCCGCGCCGGCATCGCCCCCGGCGACGTGGACGAGGTCATCATGGGCAACGTCGTCCAGGCCGGCCTGGGCCAGAATCCGGCGCGCCAGGCGGCGATCTGGGGGGGCGTCCCGGAGAGCGTCGGGGCGTTCACCGTCAACAAGGTCTGCGGATCGTCGCTGAAGGCGGTGATGCTCGCCGATCAGGCGATCCGCGCGGGGGACGCCGACATCATCGTGGCCGGGGGCATGGAGTCGATGTCCAACTGCCCCTATCTCGTCCAGCAGGCCCGGACCGGGCTGCGTATGGGGCACGCCCAGCTCGTGGATTCGATGATCCACGACGGGCTGTGGGACGTCTATAACGACGTGCACATGGGCGAGACGGCGGAGATGGTCGCGGACCGGTACGAGGTCAGCCGCGAGGAGATGGACGCCTGGGCCTTGATGAGCCACGAGCGCGCCATCGCCGCGATCGACGCCGGAAAGTTCCGCGACGAGATCGTTCCGGTCGAGGTTCCCCAGCGAAAGGGTGAGACGAAGCTCGTGGACACCGACGAGGGGCCGCGGCGCGACACGAGCCTGGAGAAGCTCGCCCGGCTGAAGCCGGCCTTCCGCAAGGACGGGCGGGTGACGGCCGGCAACTCGCCCGGCGTGAACGACGGTGCGGCGGCGGTGGTCGTCGCGCGCGAGGGCGTGGCGCGCGAGCGCGGCCTGCCGGTGCTCGGCCGCGTGGTGGCCTCGGTGACGTCGGGTCTCGCGCCGGAATGGGTCCTCATGACGCCGGAGCCGGCCATTCGGGCGGTGCTCGACAAGGCCGGGTGGTCGATGGACGAGGTGGATCTGTTCGAGATCAACGAGGCCTTTGCGGTCCAGCAGGTGGCGCTCGGAAAGGTCCTCGGGATCCCGCGCGAAAAGCACAACGTCCACGGCGGCGGCGTCGCCCTGGGACACCCGATCGGCGCTTCGGGAGCGCGCTGCCTGACCACGGCCCTGTACGCGATGCGCGACCGGGACGCGCACCGTGCGGTCGTCTCCCTTTGCCTCGGCGGGGGCAACGCGGTGGCCGTCGCCATCGAGCGGTGAAGCCGTGACCGAGCCGGTCGGCGGCGCGGACGGGGCCAGGTCGCTGGTGCGCGGCGCGCTGGCCTTCCTGACCGCGGCCGGCTCGCTCGCCTGCCTCTGGTTCGCCTGGAGAGGCGACGTCGGACCGGGTTCCGCGGCCGCGGTCGCCGCATTCGGGGTCGCGGCCACGGTGCTGGTTCCGCGCGGCGGGAGGCCGGCGGCCTGGATCCTGGCGATCTGGTGCGCCGTGACGCTGGTGGTTCTGGCTCCCCTGGCGGGGGGAGCCGCGGCGACGGCGCGCGAGCGCCTCCGGCCCGCCCTCGGCGCCGCGGTCATCTACCTGGCGGTCGCCGGCGCAGGCTTCTGGGCCTGCCTCGGCAAGCGATAAAGCGGGAGGGTGACGATGAAGATCGACGAAGTGAAACGGATCGGTGTCGTCGGCGCCGGACAGATGGGAAGTGGAATCGCCCACGTGTTCGCCCAGTCGGGCTACGAGGTCACCTTGAGCGACGTGTCGCGGGACCTCGTCGACAAGGCGATCGCGAAGATCGGTGGGTTCCTGTCACGCGCCGTCGAGAAGGGGAAGATCGCCGCAGAGGACAAAGACGCCACTCTCGCGCGGATCACACCCGCGGTGGGTGTGGAGCCGCTGGCCGACAGCGACTTCGTCGTCGAGGCGATCGTCGAGAATCTCGAGGCCAAGACGCGGCTTTTCTCCGAACTCGATCGGATCACGCGGGACGAGGTGGTCCTCGCGAGCAACACCTCGTCGCTTCCGATCACGCGGCTCGCCTCGTCGACGAAGCGGCCCGACCGGTTCATCGGAATGCATTTCATGAACCCCGTGCCGGTGATGAAGCTCGTCGAGGTCATCCGCGGCCTGGCCACCAGCGACGAGACCTTCTCGCTGACCAGGGATCTGGCGGAGAAGCTGGGGAAGACGCCCGTGGAGGTTCACGACTATCCCGGCTTCGTGGCGAACCGCGTTCTCATGCCGATGATCAACGAGGCGATCTACGCGCTCTACGAGGGGGTCGCCGGGGTCGAGGAGATCGACACCGTCATGAAGCTCGGCATGAACCACCCGATGGGGCCGTTGACCCTTGCCGACTTCATCGGGCTCGACACCTGCCTGGCCATCCTGCGGGTGCTGCACGAGGGGCTCGGCGATCCCAAGTACCGTCCGTGCCCGCTTCTCGTCAAGTACGTCGACGCCGGGTGGCTCGGAAGAAAGACGGGCCGCGGTTTCTACGAGTACTGATCGGCTGCGCCGTCCCCGATGAGTCTTCCCTTCGACGTCGCGGGTCTGGCCTTGTGGCTGGTGGCCTTCCTGCTGTCCGCCACTTGCCACGAAGCGGCGCATGCGGCGGCGGCGCGCCTCGGCGGCGATCCGACCGCCTACCGCGCCGGGCAGGTCACCCTCAATCCGATCCCGCACCTGAGGCGGGAGCCGTTCGGAATGCTGGTCGTCCCGATCGTGTGCTACGCCCTGGCTGGCTGGATGATCGGCTGGGCTTCCGCGCCCTACGACCCCCGCTGGGCCCGCCGCCACCCCCGGCGCGCGGCGGCGATGGCCGCCGCGGGGCCGCTCGCCAACCTCGCGCTCGCCGGCGCAGCCATCGTCGCGATCCGAGCGCTCGTGGGCGCGGGGCTGGGAGCGCCGCCGGCCGAGCCGGGGCTCGAACGTATCGTCGTGCCGGCGGTCGGGGGCCCGTTCGCGATGGCGGGAGCGAGGCTCCTGAGCGTTCTCGCCCTCCTCAACGCCATGCTCGGGGTGTTCAACCTCATCCCGCTTCCGCCGCTCGATGGCGCCACGGTGCTCGAAGGGCTCGGGGGTAGGGCGGGAGCCGCGTTGATGGCGGCGGCGCGCTCCGCGCCGATGGCGGCATTGTTCGGACTCCTCGTCGCGTGGCGGCTGTTCGATCTCCTCGCCCCCGGCCTGTTCCGCCTCGTGCTCGGGCTGGCGCAACCGGGGCTTCGCTGATGCGTGGGGCGGCTCCCGGCGGCTGGGTCCGTCTCGGCGGAAGAAAGGTAGCGGATCACGGGATCTTCACCGTCCACCGCGATCGGTATCGCCTCGAACCGGAGGGCCGGGAGCGGGATTTCGTGGTGCTCCGGGCGGTGGACTGGGTGAACGTGATCGCGCTCACCCCCGAACGGGAGGTCCTCCTCGTCCGGCAGTACCGCCACGGCTCGGAGAGCGACTCGCTCGAGATCCCAGGCGGCATGGTCGATCGCGGGGAGACGCCGGAGCAGGCGGCCCTGCGCGAGCTGAGAGAGGAAACGGGCTACCGAGCCGCACGAGCCGAGTTGCTGGGGACGATCGAGCCCAATCCGGCGATCTTCGCCAACCGCTGTCACTGTTTTCTCGCCGAGGACGCTCGGCCGGCGGGGCCCGCCGAGCCGGACCCATGGGAGCGGATCGAGCTGATCCGGCGCCCCGCCGGCGCCCTTCCCGATCTCGTCCGCGAGGGGGCGATCCGGCACGCGCTCGTCGTGGCCGCGGTCGGTCTGTACCTGCTGTCCGGGAGAACGTGATGGCGGCGGGTGGAGGGATCCCGGCGCTGCGGATCGGGGGGCTCACGGTGCGGCCGCCGCTCGTGCTGGCTCCCATGGCCGGCATCTGCGACCGCCACTTCCGGCTGCTCGTGAGAAGGATCGGCGGAGTGGGCCTCGTGTCGGCGGAGTTCGTCTCCTCGGGGCAGGTGGCCCGCGGGATCCGCAAGGAGCTCGAGAAGCTGACGTTCACCACGGAGGAGCGACCGATCGCGATCCAGATCTACGGGCGCGACGCGGAACAGATGGCGGCCTGTGCCCGCGTGGTGGAACGCCTCCGCCCGGATGTCTGCGACATCAACATGGGTTGCCCCGCGAACAAGATTCTGAAAGGGTGCGCGGGAGCGGCGCTGATGCGCGACGTCAAGCGTGCGGCAAGCATCGTCCGGGCCTGCCGGCGGGAGCTCACGATCCCTCTCACGGTCAAGTTCCGCCTCGGGATCGGAACCGGACCGACGCCGGTGAACTATCTCGAGTTCGGCCGCATGTGCGAATCCGAAGGGGCCGACGCCGTCACGCTCCACGCGCGGACGGCCCGGCAGATGTATCGGGGGCACGCCGACTGGGAAGCGATCGCCCGGCTGGCGGCGGCCCTGTCGATACCGGTGATCGGTAACGGAGACGTGGACTCTCCCGCCGCCGCGCTCCGGATGCTGAGGGAGACGGGGTGCGCCGGGGTCATGATCGGGCGTGCCGTTCTGGAGAACCCGTGGATTTTCAGGGAGGCGGCCGACCTCCTGGCCGGAAGGCCTCCCTGCAGGCCCCGGCCCGAGGAGCGGCTCGAGCTGATCCGGACGCACTTCGCGTGGATCGTCCGCGACTACGAGCCGAAGATGGCGCTGCACAAGCTGAGGACCTTCACCGGCCGCTACGCCCGGGGCTTGCCGGATGGGGACGCGCTCCGGCGCCGGATCTCCGCGCTCGAACGGCCCGAGGACTTCATCGGCGCGATCGAGGAACATTTCAGGGCGCTCCCCGCCGGCGTTACCGCCTGAGCCGCGGGGCGGGGGTGGCCGGGGGCGCCCCCGGCTGAGGTAGCATCGGGCGATGCGCGTCCAGATCACGAGGGCGGTTCTCGCCGTCGCGGCGCTCGCCGCGGTGCTCTACGGCTGCATCCTCGTCCTGTCGCCTTTCATCAGTCCGATCCTGTGGGCGCTCATCCTCGGAAGCGCCACCTGGCCCGCCTATCGGCGGCTGCGGGACCGGTTGGGCGGGCGGCGGACGCTCGCCGCCCTCTCGATGACCGCTCTGCTGGTGCTCCTGCTGCTGGTTCCCACCGGGCTCCTCGGTTTCGCTCTCCTCCAGGAACTCGAACCGCAGATCGCGCGCCTTCGCGCCTGGGCCACTGCGCCGGTGATCCAGTGGCCGGAGTGGGTGAACCGTGTGCCCCTCCTCGAGCAGCTGCTGCAGGACTGGGCCGACCGGCTGTCCGACAACGAACTGCGGCAGGTGTGGATCCGGGAACTCGCCGGTCAGGCGCAGCAGGTCCTGCGTCTCGGCAGGAACGTCGCCCAGCACCTCCTCAACGGCGTGCTCATCGTCTTCACCCTCTTCTTCGTGTACCGGGACGGCGAGACCCTCGTTTCGGAGGTGGGCATCCTGCTCGACAGGATCATCGGCGAGCGAGGCCGCGACCTGTTCCAGGCGGTGCGCGAGACCGTCAGCGCCGTCGTCTACGGCTGGTTGATGACCGCCGCCGCCCAGGGACTCGTGGCGATGGTGGGCTACTGGCTGGCGGGGGTTCCCGCTCCGGTGCTCCTGGGTGTGGCGACCGGGCTGTGCGCGGTGATTCCCTTCGGCGTGAGCCTGGTGTTCATTCCGGTCATCGCGGGCCTCGCCATCGGCGGCGAGTGGGGTCGCGCCCTGTTCGTGGCCTTGTGGTCCTTCTTGTTCGTGTCGCTGATCGACAACTTCCTCCGGCCGCTCTTCATTTCCGGTTCCACCCGGATTCCCTTCATCGTGGTCTTCTTCGGCGTTCTGGGAGGCCTGGCCGCCTTCGGTCTGGTCGGCCTGGTGTTGGGTCCGGTGATCCTCGCCGTGGTGCTGGCCCTGATGCGGGAGGCCCGCGAGTCGCTCGCCGAGGCGGTTGAAAGCCCGGAGGGCGGCGGCTAGAATCCGCGCTTTGCCCGGGCCGGGAGCCGAGCGGCAGCCGGCCTCGTGCCCGCCGGTGCGCTATCCTCGAGGCCGGCGACGGGCGGGAATAGCTCAGCTGGTAGAGCACGACCTTGCCAAGGTCGGGGTCGCGGGTTCGAGTCCCGTTTCCCGCTCCAGTCCCCTCGCCGCGGCCGCGAGCAGCCCCCGCCGGAGGCGGCGCGGATGCCCCCTGGACGAGACCGGACGCGCCACGCGCTCGTCACCGGCGCCGGATCCGGGATCGGCCGCGCGACCGCCGTACGGCTCGCGCAGGCGGGCTACGCGGTGGCGCTGGTCGGGAGGCGCCGCCGGGAACTCGAGGAAACGGCGCGCGCCTGCGCTTCCGCCGGCGGAAGGGCCGTGGTCGAGACGGCCGACGTCGGAGATCCCGCAGAGGTCGACAACGCGATCGCGGCGGTGCAGCGCCGTTTCGGTCGGCTGGAGGCCCTGGTCAACAACGCGGGGCAGGCCGCCTTCGGAACCGTGGAGACCACCCCCCTGGAGGTCTGGGAACGCCTGTTCCGCGTCAACGTGACGGGGGCTTTCCTGGTGAGCCGGGCCGCGCTCCCGCTGCTCCGGGCGGGGGAGAGACCGGCGGTGGTCAACGTCGCCAGCACCCTCGGCCTCGTCGGAATGCGGCGAGCCGCCGCGTACTGCGCCAGCAAGGCGGCGCTGGTCAATCTCACGCGCGCCATGGCCCTCGACCACGCGGGGGAGGGGATTCGAGTGAACGCCGTCTGCCCCGGTGCCGTCGACACGCCGATGCTTCGGGCACCGCGGGGAGACGAACCCGCGAGCGACGCGAGGCTGGAAAGGCTCGGCGGCCGCCACCCGGTGGGCCGGATCGGGCGTCCCGAGGAGATCGCCGAGGCGATCTTCCGGCTACTCGATCCGGCGTTCTCGTTCGTCACCGGAACGGTTCTCGTGGCCGACGGCGGGCTCACCGCGGGCTTCGCCGAGTGATCCAGCGGGCGCCGGCCGCGAGCGCCGGTACGAAGTTCTCGGCCGGCCGAGGAAAATCCATGGACTCTCGTGGACCGTCGCCGTACAATCCGACGAGCAACCCTGAACAGCGTCGGTCCCTGGCGGAGTGGCAGATGGCGGGAGCGAAGGGGGCGGCACCTCGGGTGCTTCTCGTCGACGACGATGCGGATCTGAGGGAATCCCTGGCGAAATCGCTCATGCTCAGGTCCGGGTTCGAGGTCGCGATGGCCGGCGACGCGTTCGAGGCCGGCTATCGGCTCGCGACGTTCGAGCCGCAGGTCGTCATCCTCGATGTCGTCATGCCGGGGATGGGAGGTCTCGACATCTGCGAGAGGATCCGGCGCCTGACGCGCGGTCGCTCGCTCAAGATCATCATCCTCACCGGCTATCCGGGGATCGGCGCCCAGGAGCGGTCCTTGATCTCCGGTGCCGACCTGTTCCTCACCAAGCCGCCGGACATCGAGGCGCTCGCCACCCACGTGCGGGATCTGCTCGAGCCGTGAGTCCAGCCGTACGGGCGGTCCCCGTGGCTCCTTCGGCCGCCTGCCGGGGAGGCTGCCGGCCGATCGCGCTGGTGGCCGGGGCCCGGCTCGCCGGTCTCGCCGGAGCGTCAGGAACGATGCCCTGCCCCGATTGCCGGCACGAGGTCCGCGTCGCGACTTCCGGTGCCCGGCTCACCGTGCCGATGCGACCGGAGGGGGGACGGCGGGAAGGGGGGCGGGTCCGCCGGTTCGTGCCGGTCGGCTGGCGGGAGGTCCTGGACCGCCTCGCGGCCGAGGCGCGGGAGCGACAGGTTCGCTGGGTGGTTCTCGATACGGCGGTCCGCGCCCGATTCTCCCGTGTTCTGCTCGACCGGGTTTCCGCTTTCCTCCCGCAGCCGATCGAGATCGTGCGCTCCCCGAGCCCGCGCCGGCTCCTGGCCGAGGCGCTGGCTCCCGAAGCCCGTCCGGCGGACGGCCCGGGCCGGTTCGAGCGGCTGCGCCTGCTCGTCCTTTGGGGTGCCGAGCTCGGCGACACCGGGGGGCTCGGCGACCGATGGCCGGAGCGGGCCCGGCGTGACGGCGCCCGACGCGTTTTCGTCGGAGCGCGCGGGGGACCGGCCGCTGGCGAGGCGGACCGGAGGATCCAGCCACTTCCCGGTACCCACGCCGCCATCGCGCTCGGCGCCGCCCATGTGGCGCGCGAGGTCCGCGGGGGGAGAGAGACGGGCGACCCTTGGCCCCCGGCCAGGGCGGCCGCCGTGGCGGGCGTGTCGCCGGACGAGATCGTCTGGCTGGGCCGGAGCCTCGCCGACGCCGCCGGGGAGGCCATGATCGTGGTCGGGGAGGAGGCCGCTGCGGGGGAGGCCGCCGGGCTGTTGTGCCGGTCCCTCGGCGAGCTGGCCCGCACGACGGGTGCCGTGCTGGCCGCGACGCTCGAGGGTGAGCCGCCGGGAAGCGGGATGCCGCTCCCCGTCGGCTCTGCAGGTGCCGTGGCCCGGGACGCCGCCTGGTTCGCCGCCCGCCTGGAGGAGCGCGACGCCGGCTCCGACGTGGTCGTGGTCTCCGGCCCCGATCCGCTGACCTTCTGGCCCGGGGCTTCCATCCTGGCGCGGTACCTCGAAAAGGCGCGCCTGGTGGTCCGGTTCGCGCTGGAGATACAGGGACCGACCGCACGCCGCGCGGATCTTCTCCTCCCCGCTCCGGCCTTCTTCGAGGCTTCCGACGCGGCCGCCGGAGCCGGGATCGGCCCGTGCCCGTGGGGAGGCCAGGGTGCGGTCCCGCCGCCTCCCGAGGTCCGGCCGCCGGAACGCCTCTGGCGCGGACTCGGCGCGCGCCTCGGATGGCCCGCCGAGTGGTTTCCCGAGGATCTCGGCCCGCTCCTACCCCCGTGCGCCGAGGGCGAAGCGCCGCCGCGGGGAGACGCCCGCGTCCGATCGCGCGAGTGCGGCGGGGCAGTCTTGGGGGCCGAGGCCCGGGTGGCGCCCCCGGCCCGGAGCACCGCCTTCCCGCTCGAGTTCGTTCCCGCGCCGCCCGCGCCCGAGCGGCGCCTGTGGATCGGAATGGCGCCCGCCGACGCCGAGGCCCGCGGGCTGTCGGACGGCGACCTGGTGGTGCTGCGCAACGATCGAGGCGCGGTGCGCGGCCGGCTCCGCGTGCTTCCCGAGCAGCGGACCGGGGTCGTCACCTGCCCTTGGTCCGGCTCGGGAGGGCTCGCCGGTCCGGGGCCGCTCTTCGGCGCCGATCCGGACCAGCCGTTTCCGGCCTTCCCTCAAACCGAGGCTGTGCCGGGGCCGGGTGAAGGGCCCTGGGAGGGCGACCTGCTGTTTTCCACCGATTGACCCACAATGTGGAAAACCGCGGCGAGCGGTTGTGGATCCCGGGTTTCGGAACGCCGGGCTGCCGGGCCGGAGGCGCCGGCTTCGCGTTGACGCACTTTCGCCCCCCTGCTAACTTGCCGGTCATTCCTGCGAGCCGAGCGAGGTCGACCCGTGTCGCGCGCACCCCGAGACAAGGTCCGGAACATCGGCATCATCGCGCACATCGACGCGGGCAAGACGACGACCACGGAGCGCTTCCTCTACTACGCCGGCTTGATCCACAAGATCGGAGAGGTCCATCGCGGGGAGGCGGCGATGGACTTTCTCGAGCAGGAGCGGGAGCGCGGGATCACCATCCAGGCGGCGGCGACGACCTTCCTCTGGAACGGCCATCAGGTCAACCTGATCGACACCCCGGGGCACGTCGATTTCACCGCCGAGGTCGAGCGGAGCGTTCGCGTCCTCGACGGGGCTGTCGTCGTCTTCTCCGGGGTGGAAGGCGTCGAGCCGCAGAGCGAGACCGTCTGGCACCAGGCCGACCGTTACCGCGTCCCGAGGCTGGCGTTCATCAACAAGCTCGACCGGGTGGGTGCCGACCACGAGCGGGTGCTCGAACAGATTCGCGAAGTCCTGGGGGCGAATGCCTGCTTCATCAATCTCCCCTGCGGCCTCGAGGACAAGCTCGACGGGGTGATCGACCTGCTCTCCATGCGCCGCCTGGTCTTCGATCCCGCGACCCGCGGGCGGGAGTTGGAGGAAGAGGACATCCCCCCCGAGATGCGGGAGGCGGCCGAGGCCGCCCGCGAGAGGCTCGTCTGCGGCGTGGCCGAGGCCGTGGACTGGCTCGCCGACAAGTTCCTCGCCGACGAGCCCGTGAGTGGGGAGGAGCTCCGCCGCGCGATTCGCGAGGCCACGGTCGCCGGGCGTTTCGTCCCGGTCCTCTGCGGCGCGGCGCTCAAGGATCTCGGTATCCGCCCCGTCCTCGATGCGGTGTGCGACTACCTCCCATCCCCGCTCGACCGGCCCCCCGCGGCCGGGATCGACCCGAAGACGGGTGAGCCGGCGACGCGCCCGCCGGATCCGTCGGCGCCATTCTCCGCGCTGGTCTGCAAGGTCGTCGCGACGCCCAACGCCGACGTCCACTGGCTGCGTGTCTATTCGGGTTCGCTGGGGACCGAGGACCGCTGCTTCAACCCGCGGACCGGGAAAAGGCTCCGGCTGCGGCGCCTGCTGAGGATCTTCGCCGACCGGACGGAGCCGGTGGACCGCGCGGAGACGGGCGACATCGTCGCCGCGATGGGGATCAAGGACGTCGTCACCGGCGACACCCTGTGCGATCCCGATCACCCCATCGCGTACGAGAAGATCACCTTCCCGGAGACGGTCGTTTCCGTGGCCGTCGAGGCCCGGACGGCCGCGGACCGGGACAAGCTGCTCGAAGTCGTGGACAGGCTCCAGCGGGAAGATCCGACGTTCCGCTGCCACGTGAACGAGGAAACGGGCGAGCTGATTTTCTCCGGAATGGGAGAGCTCCACCTGGATGTCATTCGCAACCGGATGGAACGCGACTTCCGCGTGCGCGCCCGGTTCGGGCGACCCCGCGTCTCCTATCGCGAGACGATCGGCGGGCCGGCCGCCGGGGAGGGCGTGTTCGACAAGCGGGTCGGCGACGTCGCCCTGTTCGCCCGCGCCGCCGTGGAGGTGGCGCCGAGGCCCCGGCCCCCGGGCGATCGCTCGCTTCCCCCGGTGGAGGTCGACCTCGGATCGCACGCGGCGCTTCTCCCGCCGGCCCTGCGGGAGGAGGCCGCCGACACGCTGCGATCCGCGTGCGAGGCGGGAGGCGCGCACGGCTTTCCCGTGATCGACGTGCGGGTCACCTTGACCGCGCTCGAGCTCGGCGATGCCCCGGAGCCCTCGGTGCCCCTCGGAGCGGCCCTTTCGCTCGCCGTGCGCCACGCCTTCCAGAAGGCGGAGGCGGTGCTGCTCGAGCCGATCATGCGCTTCGAGGTCAGGGCTCCGGAGGAGTTCCTGGGAGCGGTGGTCAAGGACCTGGGGGCCCGCCGGGCGGAGATCCGCGAAACCGGAGTCCTGGGAACGCAGGCGGTGGTCCGCGGATTCGTTCCGCTGGGATCGATGTTCGGTTATTCGACGGACCTTCGCTCGCTCACCCAGGGACGCGGCACGTTCGCCCTGGAGCCGTTCGACTACCGGCCTGTTCCCCCCGAGCTCGTCGACGCCGTCGTCGGGGCGTCTTGACGGCGCTTGCCGCCGGTCTTAGAAGCTGCGCGCCCGGATCTTCAGGATCCCGGCGGGAGCGAAGACCATGCGTGCGAGCGAGACGGGCCGTCATCCCTTCGAGATTCTCTCGGGCCTCGAGCAGGACCTGACCCGGATTCTGGACGGGCTCGGCCTGCCAGGGCGCGGGCGTCGCGCCGCGGAATTCCTCCCCCCCGTCGACGTCCGTGAGACCGACAGCGCGGTGGTGATCGAGGCCGACCTGCCCGGAGTTCCGCGCGAGGCGATCGATCTGCGCGTCGAGGGAGGGATGCTCCTGCTGACCGGCGAGCGTCCCCGTGCGAACGGCGCTGGCATCGTGCGTTCCGAGCGGCCGGCCGGTCGGTTCCGGCGCAGCTTCCGGCTGCCGCCCGGCGCCGATCCGTCCCGCATCACCGCCGGCTACGAAGCTGGGGTGCTCACGATCACGATCCCGAAGCGCGAGGAGGCGCGGGTTCGCCGGATCGAGGTTTCCGGGTGACGGGCCCTTCCGGATCGTCTGGCAGGAGCGGGGGCGCCGTGGCACACTCGAACCAGGGCCGCGGCTCCCGCGCGTCGCACGCGGTGTGAGGTCACGATGAGCGAGGCGAAGCGTTCGAAGGGCGCGGACGGCGAGCGGTTCGGCATTCTGCCGCTCCGAAACAGTGTGTTGTTCCCCCACGCCGTGATGCCGATCAGCGTCGGGCGGCGCAAGACGCTCGCGCTGATCGAGAACGCGCTGGAGAAGGATCTCCAGATCGTCGTCCTGAGCCAGAAGGACCCGGGAACCGACGACCCGCGGATCGAGGATCTGTACGATCACGGCACCCTGGCGCGAGTGCTCAAAGCGATCCGCGTCGGCGGCGGAAACATCAACCTCATCATTCAGGGTCTGCAGCGCGTCCGCCTGATCGAGCTCGAGCAGGAAGAGCCGCACCTGGCCGGACGCTTCGAGCGCCTGGAGACGATTCGCGACGAGGGAATCGAGGTCGAAGCGCTCGCCCGGAACCTCGCCATCCAGTTCCGCAAGCTGGTGGAGATTCACCCGAACCTGTCCGGGGATATTTCCGAGCTGACCCTTCCGGAGGACGATCCCGACCGGCTGGCGGATCTCGTGGCCTCGGTCCTGCCCATCCCGGTGAAGGACAAGATGGAGCTTCTCCCGATCGCATCCCTCAAGGAGCGGCTGGAGAAGATCACCTACCGCGTGAACCGGGAGATCCAGGTCACCGAGCTCGGGTCGCAGATCCAGTCGCGCGTCATGGACGAGGTCGGGAAGACCCAGCGGCACTTCTACCTGCGCGAGCAGATGAAGGCGATCCAGCGGGAGCTCGGGGACGGCGACGATCGGACGCGGGAGATCGAAGAGTTCCGGAAGAAGATCGAGGCGGCCGGGATGCCCGACGAGGCCCGGGAGGTCGCGGAGCGGGAGCTCGACCGGCTGAGCGCGATGCCGCCGGCGTCGGCGGAGTACACGGTGGCGCGGACCTACCTCGATTGGATGACGAGCCTGCCGTGGAGCACCACCACCGAGGACAAGATCGAGCTGAAAGCCGCCCGCGAGATCCTGGACCAGGATCACTACGACCTGGAGAAGGTGAAGGACAGGATCCTCGAGTACCTGGCCGTCCGGAAGCGCAAGCCGGATCTCAAGGGACCGATCCTGTGCTTCGTGGGCCCGCCGGGGACCGGGAAGACCTCGCTCGGCCGCTCCATCGCGCGTGCGATGGGCCGCAAGTTCGTCCGGATCTCGCTGGGAGGCGTCCGGGACGAGGCGGAGATCAGAGGCCATCGCCGGACGTACGTCGGAGCCCTCCCGGGACGGATCATTCAGGGACTGAAACGGGCGGGGTCGAAGAACCCCGTGTTCGTCCTCGACGAGGTGGACAAGCTCGGCGCCGATTTCCGCGGCGATCCCTCGAGCGCCCTGCTGGAGGTGCTCGACCCGGAGCAGAATTTCTCCTTCTCCGACCACTACCTCGAGGTCCCGTTCGATCTGAGTCAGGTCTTCTTCATCTGCACGGCGAACGTGCTCGACACCATCCCGCACGCGTTGCGTGACCGGATGGAGGTTCTGTCCCTTCCCGGGTACACCGAAGAGGAGAAGCTGGAAATCGCGCGCCGGCATCTGATCCCGCGGCAGCTGGAGGAAAACGGTCTCGAGGGAGTCGACATCGAGATCGAGGACGGTGCGATCCAGCGGATCATCGCCGAGTACACCCGGGAGGCGGGGTTGCGGAATCTCGAGCGCGAGATCGCCAGCCTGTGCCGCAAGGTGGCCCGGCGGCTCGTCGAGCAGGAGGAGGAGCACCGGTCCGGCCCGATCGTGATTCGGGCGGCGGACGTGCCCGACTACCTCGGTCCGCAGAAATTCCACCGGGAGTTGGCGGAGCGCGCCAACCGCCCCGGCGTCGCCATCGGTCTCGCGTGGACCCAGTCTGGGGGCGACATTCTGTTCATCGAATCGAGCCTGATGCCGGGCCGCGGCAAACTCCTCATCACGGGGCGGCTCGGCGAGGTGATGAAGGAGTCGGCCCAGGCTGCGCTGTCCTGGATCCGCTCCAACGCCGCCGCGTTCGGGATCCCGCCCGAGAAGTTCGAGAAGAACGACATCCACGTGCACGTCCCCGCGGGCGCCATCCCGAAGGACGGGCCCTCGGCCGGCGTGACGATCGCGGTGAGCCTCCTGTCGCTGCTGATCGGCCGTCCGGTGCGGCCGATGGTCGGGATGACGGGGGAGCTCACCCTCCGCGGGAAGGTGCTCCCTGTGGGCGGGATCAAGGAGAAGGTCCTGGCGGCCCGCCGCGCCGGCGTGACGCGCGTCATCCTGCCGGCGAACAACGAGAAGGACCTCGAGGACATCCAGCCCGAGCTGCGGGCGACGATGCAGTTCGACTTCGCCCAGGAGCTGGACGACGTGATCCGGGTCGCTCTCGGGGACGACCTGTTCGAGCGGCCGCCGGCCGGACCCGAAGAGCCGGGCCGGGTCGATGTGTCGGGCGAGGTGCGGGTCGTCAGCGACGACGCACCGCCACCGCGCTGATCCCGCCGGCGAACCGACTTCCGCTCAGAAAGGCGTCGCGTTGGTGTCCCGCGCGTCTTCGTGGTCGTCGTTCAGCAGCGCGAGGAGTGCCACCAGACCGCCCGCCGCCAGCGCCGGGACCAGCCAGGCGGCGTGCGCTCCGCCCGCCGCCGCCGCCGCGGGCGTTTCCTTGGCGGCAGGGCGCGGGAGCTTCTTCGGCGAGCCCTCGAAGATCCGGCAGACACTGTCCGGGACCTGGTTGAGACCGGGGAGCTTGCGGGTCGAGTCGGCCGACCACCACTCGGTGTCCTCCGGATTCGGCGCCCCGATCACCATCGAGATCTCCACCGTCTCCCCGGCGGGCACGTTGACGACCCGGTTGGCGAGGCACAGGCCCCTGGGCGTCGAAACGGCGCAGTCGTAGTACCCGAACGGGAGGTTCGTCAGAGCGTACGAACCGTCGGTCGCGGAAGGCTCCGAGGTCATCACCTGCTTGGTGTCGAGATGGATGCAGTGGACGGTCGCCCCGGCGATCGGTTCGCCGCCTTCTTCCCAGAACAGCCGCCCCCGGATGCCCGCCGTCCCCGCGGCGGTCTGACCCAGGGCCACGGGAATCTGCCCGCCGGTCGCCAAGAGCCCCACCAGAACAGCGCTGACGAACCGCTGCACCGATCGACCCATCTGCCGCATCTCCCGAGCCGTCCCTGCTCAGCAGGGGACCGGTCCAGAATCTAGGTCCGCGGTCGAGGGCTTTCCACGGGGGAGCCTCACCTCCCTCCCCTGGGGCCCGCGGGCCGCGGCACCCGGATCGCCGCCCGAGGCTATCGCCCTGGGCGGGCCGGGTCAAGCGGGATCGGGCGGAATCGGACAGCCGCGGCGCGTTACGGGGAGGAGGGGCTGACCACCGTCTCGTCGCCGCCCGACAGCAGGATGATCCCGGCGACGAGGGCGGTCGCTCCCCCGAGCAGGACCAGCGCTCCCCGGCCCCTCGTGAGCCACCGGAGACCGGTCGGGCCCAACGGTTCCACGAGGTGCGCGACCCCTGCCGCCGGACTCCCCCCGGCGAGAGCGACCGGGCGGCCCGGCTCGAGCCCCAGGAGCTGGTCTCGCGCCGTTGCCGGACCGATCGTCCAGTCCGCCTGGACCTTCTTTCCGGGAGGGACGAGAAGAACCCGGTTTCCCGGGTAGGGCCGGTCCCCGACCAGGAGGACGCACCGGTAATAGCCGTAGGGAAGCCCCGACACGGAGTACCGGCCGCGGGCGTCGGTCTGCGCCGCGTACTCCTTCCCCTGGGCGTCGAGGGGGGCGAGGACGACCCGCACCCCGCCGAGCGGTTCTCCGGAAGCGTCCCTCACCTCGCCCCGCACGCGCCCCGTCCCGGCGGACCCGGCCGCGGAGCCAGCCTGGGCCGGGATGGCGAGAATCGCGGCGAGAAGGACCGCGAGCGATCGGGGGGCGCGGCGACGCATCGGGAACCTCCGCTGGGCCGGGCAGGCGCCGGATCGTACACCACGCGCGCGGATCGCGGGAACGGCGCCTCGCCGGGACTCAGGGCGCTTCGAACGGGTTGGTTCCGTGCCGCAGGTCGGTCACGATTCGGTCGACACGGGGGAAGGCGGGATTGAGTCTCCGGACCCGTTCGTACTGCCGGAGCGCGGCGCCGATCCGCCCCTGCTGCGCGTAGGCCTTCCCGAGCTTGGCCCGGAGCCACGCCTCCCGCGTCGGATCGTGGCGGCCGCGCCCCTCGTCCAGCAGGGCCAGCGCAAGGCGCACGACCGCCGCCCAGTCGCCTCGCGCGTCCGCGATCTCCAGCCGGGCGTTCCGGACGAAGCCGAGCGCCGGATCGGCGCCGGCGAGCGCCCGCTCCGCCGCCTCCACGTCACCGAGCCGGAGGTGCTCCTGAGCCAGGTAGACCCGCAGCCGGTCGCGCTCGACCGGGTCGTCCCTCGCCGATTCCAGGCAGCCCTCCAGAAAGGGACGCGGGTCGAGACGGTGCACGCCGCGGAGGACGCGCCGCACCGCGTGTGCGATGGCGCAGCGGTCGGGCGAGGGGGTGACGTCGGAGGGGACCAGCGCCGCGAGGTCTTCCTTGGCGCCCTCGGAGAAGAGGCGGTCGATCAGCTCCGTCATGGCCCGGGGCACGGGCCGGAGCATCTCCCCGATCACCAGCACGGGGAGCCCCGTCTGGCGGAGAGTCCGGACGATCCGCCGCGCGAGGGCGGCCGAGCGGGAGGCGGCCACCCGGGCGTCTTCTCCCGCTCCCTCGAGATCGCCCAGCTCGAGCGCCGCCACCATCGTCTTCTCCCGGATCCAGGCGTTCCACGGATCGAGCCGCCGCGCCAGATCGGTCGCCCGGCGGGCTTCCTCGAGCGAGCGCGGCAGCTCCTCGTCGCCGAACAGGCCGGACCGGGCGGCCGTCAGGAGAAGCAGCGACTCCTGCGAGGCGAACCGGGCCGACATCGGCCTGGCCCGCTGGGCGGAGGCCGCCGCTTCGATCGCCCGGCACAGAGCAGCGCTCCCGCCCGGCTCCTCCTCCCCGGACGACCAGCGGGCGAACTCCGCCACCGACCGCTCGTAGGCCCTCTCCGGGATCGTCGGCCACGGGATGCGCTCGGCGGCGCCGGGCCAACCGGCGACGGAGAAGAGCAGGCCCATCGGGGCCAGGGCGAGGGCCGCCGCCCCCAGGAGGATCGAGCCGCGGCGCGAGGGTGCGGCGGAGGCACGGGGGAGGCTCGCCCCCGCGAGCAGTCCCACCAGCGCGGCGTGGGCGGGGATCTGCAGCCCGAAGTCGACGATCTCGTGCGCGGCGACCGCCGCCAAGGCTCCCCAGATCGGCCAGCCTTCCGGCAGCGGGTCGGGCCGGCGCCACCGCTTCCAGGCGGCCGCGGCGAACAGGGCCGCCGGCAGGAGGGCGGCCGCCAGCCCCGGCAGACCCGTTTCGACCAACTGCTGGAGGTAATCGTTGTGCGCGTAATCGTAGCGGCCGTAGATCCGCTCGCTCCGGTACAAGGGGAAGATCCACTCGAAGCTCCCCGCGCCGGTGCCGGTGGCGAGGAAGCGGGCGACGATCGGAAGGCTCAGCCGGAGAACCGCGCCGCGGCTCGCCTCGCCGGACCACTCCGACGGCAGTTCCTGCAGCCGGCCCGCGAGGTCGGGGCCGACGTAGACCACCACCGGCACGGCGAGCACCGCCAGCACCAGCGCCGCGACCCCGCGAACTTCCCCGGTGCCGCGGCGGACGAGGAAGGGCACCGCCGGCGCGAGGACGACCAGGGAAACCGCCGTCCCCGCTCGCGATTGCGTGGCGACGATGCCGGCGAGCTGGAGGCCGACCGTGAGCGCGAGCAGGGCGCGGACCATCATCTCGCGCCCGCGGTCGCCCCGGGGGTCAGCCTCCCGCAGCCTGGCGGCGAGCACCACCAGGGTGCACGACGCCCCCAGGTAGAGCAGCATCGCGAAGTGGTTCCGGTTGATCAGCGTTCCGCTGGCGGAATCGAGGTAGGCGGTCTTGAGGCGCCAGAGCACGTGCGGGGTGGGCGACCGCCACTCATAGAGCCCGTAGGCGGCCTCCAGCGCCGTGAACGCGGCCACCGCGAAGGCGAGCGCGCGGACCCGCCGCCCGGCCCGCCCGAAGAAGGTGTACCCGGCGGCGAACGCCACGAGCGCCGAGGCGATGCGGAACAGGGCCCGCCAGGTTCCCACGGGGTCGATGCTCACGGGAAGCCACCCGGAAGTGGAGGCGGCGATGAGCTCCTTCCCGCCGCAGCCGTGGACCGGACCGGGCCAGACATCGGCAAGGAGCGCGACGGCGCCCGGGTCGATCCGGCGCAGGAGCCCGACCGGCAGCGGGCAGAGCTGGAGCAGGACGAGGAGCGGCAGAGCGGCCAGCGCGAAGCACCATCGCCTCGGGAGCCGCGCGTGGCGCGGCGACGCGAGGAGCGCGCCGCCCGCGAGGGCGAGGACGCCGCCGCCGAACAGGCAGCGGATGCCGAGGCGCGTCGCGTCGGGAGCCGTCCCCAGCGGCAGGGTAGTGGCTCCGAAGAGTAGCTCCCCCGCGAGAACCCAGCCCAGGAGCGACCAGGCGAGGAACGCCTCCGGGCGCCGGCCGGTCATGGCGCGCCGACCACGCCGGGATCAGGTCCGCTGCCCGCCAGCCCGTGCAGCCCGACCACGGCGGCGCGGGCGAGACTCGTCGTCCGCCGCGTACCGGTAGTAGCGGTACTGGTACGGGACGTGTTCGGTCTCGACGGCGTTCAACACCGCGCCCAGGATCGTCGCCCGCCCCTTCTCCAGCTTGTCCTTGCCGAGACGTCCCGCTTCGCGCGACGTATAGCCCGAGCGGATGACCAGCACGACGCCCTCGGTCTGCCGGCCGATCAGCACCGGATCCACGACGGAGAGAAGCGGGGGAGAGTCGAAGATGACGTGGTCGAACTCGCCGCGTTCGCGCAGCGTCTCCACCAGCTCGGCGAACCGGGGGGAATCGAGCAGATCGGCCGGGTTGGGCGGGACGGGGCCGGCGGCGATCAGCGACAGCCGGTCGATCCGGGTCTGCTGGATCAGCGGATCCAGGTCGTTCAGGCCCGTCAGGAAGGTGCTGACGCCCCGGTCCTTTTCCACCCCGAGCACGTCATGGCAGCGCGGCCGGCGGAGGTCCGAGTCCACGAGGAGCACCTGCCGCCCGAGCTGCGCCAGCGCGATCGCCAGGTTCACGGCGGTGGTGGTCTTCCCCTCGCCGGGCTGGCACGAGGTGACGGTGAGATCGCGCGGCGGATGACCCGGCGTGGCGAGAAGGACCGCCGTCCGCAGCTCGCGGTAGGCCTCCGCCGCCGGGCTGAGCGGCATCTCGGCCGTGATCACCGCCGGATCGCAGCGCACCGGCTCCTCGCCGTGCGCCTTCTTGACGGGGCGCGGCGCCGGCACCATTCCGAGCAGCGGCAGATCGAGGATGTCCCGCACGTCGTCCGGGGACTTGATCGTGTTGTCGATGTACTCGGCCAGCACGGCCCCACCGATGCCGAGGCACAGCCCGAGGAGGAATCCGAGCAGGATGTTGAGCTTCTTCTTCGGCCGGTAGATGATCTCGGGCGGCACCGCCTCGTCGATGATCTGCACGTTGTGCGCGGTGTCGCCGAGGTTGGCCGACTGCTCCATCTCGTTTTCCTTGGCGATCAGCTCGTTGAGGGTGGCCTTCTTGCGCTCGAGCTCCAGGCTGCGCGCCTCGTATTCGATCATCGCGCGGTCGGCCTCGCTCGCCTCGCGCGTCGCATCGGCGAGGAGCTGGGCGAGCTGCTGCTCTTCCCGCCGGGCCTGCTCGAAGGCGGCCTGAGCACTGTCGATCGCGCTGGCGGCGATGGCCGCGATCTGTTCCTGCAGGTGCTCCCGGCTGCTGTCCAGCTTCGCCTTGACCGTCTGCACCTCCGGATGCTTCTCCCCGAGCTGGACGAGCTTCTCCCTGTACTCGCTCTCGAGCGCGCTCACCCGGGAGCGCAGCTCGCGCACCACGGGGTTCTCCAGCACCTCCTGCAGGCTTTCCGGTCTGGTGGAGCGGACCGTGTCGAGGCGGGCCCGGGCCTCCGCCAGCTTGATCTTCGCCTGGGTGTAGCGTTCCTGGATGTTCGACAGGTTGCGGCGGGTGACGTCCTCGCCCTGACCCAGGACGATCTGGTGCTGCGCGGCGTAGTCTTGCAGCGCCAGCTCGAGGTCGGAGACCTCCCGCTTCAGCTCCGCTACGCGTTCCACGAACCAGTCCTTCGACTGCTTCGCGATCCTCGTCTTGCGATCGAGCGTGAACCGGAGGTAGCCGTAGGCGATCGCGTTGGCGACCTCCGCGGCGATGCGGGGATCGGGATGCACGAACGAAATCTCGACCAGGTGAGAGTCCCGGACCGGATCCACCGATAGTCCGGCTCGCAGCTGCTTGATGTACGGCCGGAGCGGATCCACCTCGCCCGTTTCCGGGGCGCCACGCCCGATCACGGAGAGGATCTTCGCGCGCAGCCCGCCCAGCGAGAAGGGTGAGGGTTCCTCGTCCGCCTGCTCTCCGAGAAGGGTGGGGCGGTTCTCGAGGTCGAGCTGCTTCACCGCGTAGCGCAGCACCGCGTCCGAGCTGATGATCCGGTACTGGGTGTTGTACCAGTTCTGGTAGTCCAGCCAGCTCGGTTCGGTGGCCGTCAGCGAGGTGTTCAGCAGCCGCACGCCCCGCCGCTCGATCGAGATCGTCGTCGTCGCCTTGTAGATGGGCGTCGCCAGGAAACTCGACACGGCGGCAGCGACCGTCGTCACGAGGACGCAGGTCCCGATGAGCCAGCGCCGGCGGACGAGGATCTGCCAGTAGCTGCGGAGGTTGAATTCCTGGTTCTGTGGGTCTTGCTGGATCATGCGAAGCGTCTCCGGGGGGCCGATCCGGTGGCGGTCGGGCCGTCCGCGGGGTCGGGCGCGGGAGCGGCGCCCGCTTCCGCCGCTCGAAGCCGGGTGGCCGACCGCACGCGCGGTCCTCGGCCGGGCCGGTTCAGAAGAACGACTCCTCCACGATCACGATGTCGTTCGGCTGCAGTTCGATGTCCGGGTCCCGGCCCTTCATGATGCGTCTCAGATTTACATTGATCTGCTGCTCGCTGCCATCCGGGAGTTTGCGCAGGACCTTCACCTTACTTTCGTTCGCCCGGTCGGTCGTCCCGCCGGCCATCGTGATCGCCTGCAGGATCGTCACCGTCTCGTCGGCCGAGAATTCGTGGGCGTTCGGATTGCGCACGGCGCCCGTCACATAGATCCGGATCTTCTTCTCGTAGGGGACCATGACGACATCGCCCGGGCGCAGGAGGATGTTCAGCAGCGGATCGCCCTCGTAGATGAGCCCGTCGACGTCGATCTCGATCCGGCCCTCGCTCGCCTCGGGATCGAGCCCCCGGATGACGTAGATCTTCTTGCCCGCCCGGAGATCGATCCCGCCGGCCTCCCCGATCATGTCGAGGAGCGTCCGCTGCCCGAGGAGGGCGTACGGCCCCGGCTTGGTGACGGCGCCCTGGATGTAGACCCTCCGGCTGACGTACTCCTTGACGAAGACCCCGACCTGCGGGTTTTTCACCAGCTTGCGCCGCCGGAGTTCGTCGGCGATCGCCTGCTCCGCCTGATGCGGGGTCAGGCCGCCCACGTGGATCTCGCCGAGGAGAGGAAGGGTGATCGTTCCCTCCTCCGTGACACGCTTCTCGCTGTTGAGCTCGTCCATGTCGAAGACGGTGATCTCGAGCAGGTCGTGCGCGCCGATCACGTACTCCCCTTCGTAGGCGCTGGGAGGGCTCGCCAGCGTCGCCGCTGGGACGCCCGTGGCGGGCTCCTGCTCGTTTGCGGGACCGGCGAGCGGTGCCGCGGGCGACCACGCCGCCGCGGCCGCCGCGAGAATCGTCCGGAGCGGGAAACGCGTCATGACTCGACTCCCTTGGAAATCATCGTCTCAGAAGGTGAAGCTCCCCGATGTCGCCACGTAGTACTGCGTATCGTCGAAGCCGATCACGTTCGAGTCGCGGACCCGGCGCCCGTACCGCACGCTGAAGATGGTCTCGCGGCCCAGGTAGAAGAGAACCCCGACGTAGTCGTTCGCGATCCGGTCCCGCCGCCTCGTGTCGGCGGGGTTCTCGAACGGGACGGGGGTCGTTTCCGGGAACTGGAGGTCGCGGCGGGAGACGCCGGCCTGCACGCCGAAGAGCCGGCCGAGGAACGTCTCCGCCGAGAGGCTTCCCGAGCGGCTGTCGAAGAAGAGGTTCCCCGAGAAGGTGCTGAAGAAGACGTCCCGCCGGAGCGAACCCCGGATCCGCGCCCGCCCGGTCGGCCGGTAGGTGAAGCTGAGCGCGCCGACGCCGCCCCGGAATGGCCGGAAGCGGCCCGTGGCGGGCTCGAACCGCACCCTCCCCAGGCGCAGCTCGCCCTCGATCCGCCGGCTCGGTTCGAGCCCCACGCCGAGCTCGATCCTCCGCTCCGAGGAATCGCGTCCCTCGCGGTCGATCGTGAAGTCGTGTTCGCGCCGCTTGAACGATCCGAAGAACCGGGTGCCCGACGACAGCCTCCACCCCGCCTCCAGCTCCAGCGTGGCGGCGTCCTCGTCGAGGCGCTCGGCGATCAGCTCGCCGCCGGGATCGGGATCGCTGTAGCGGATCCGCTGGCGTTCCGCCGCGAGGACGAAGTCGGTCCGCGGGCCGAGGAAGAGCCGCGCGGCCCCGCGGATGCGCCGGTCGTCCCGCCGCGAGCGGGCGTCCTCGGCGGAGTTCGGGCGGAGGCGCAGTGTGGACCACCGTGCCGCGCCGGTCAGCAGCACGGGCCCCAGGATCGTGTCGAGCTGGCCCGAGAAGTCGTTGTCGGCATGGTTCAGCGAGGAGGTCTTCACGAAGACCTCCCCCGCGAGCTTGTCGCGGAGGGTCAGCGCGACGCGGCGGCCGAAGCGGATCTGGGCGTCGATCTCGGGCCCGAGCCTGATCACGTAGTCGGAGCGGGCGGGCTCGCCGGGCGGAACGAGGTAGACGTTCGAGTCGTAGCCGATGTTGTCGATCGAAAACGCCGGCCGCACCAGGAACGGGCCCCACCTGCGGGCGTCCAGCAGGAGGGGAAAGGGCTCGTCCCGCGTCGGCGTCTGGGCGATCCCCGGCGTTCCCGCGAGCACCGCGAGCAGGACCAGCGCGGCGCGGGCGGGCGGGCGGACGGCCCGGAGGGACTCCGGCCGCGGAGACCGGGCGTCGGTTGCCACGGCGCGCTGCTCCTCCTCGTCCGGGCGTGCGCGGCGCGCGAGGACGCACCCTGCCCGTGACGACCGGACAGTCTAGCCCTCCCCGGCAGGCGCCGCTTCCGCGCCGTTCGCCGCCTCAGGGGGAGGAGGGGGTGACCGGCGGCTCCTGCTCCACCAGCTCCTGGGCCTCGTCGGTCAGGGCGTCGCCGACCCCGGCGAACACCACCGCCCCGACGACGAACAGGATCGTCGCCCCGACCGGCGTCTTGATGAAGTGGCGGAACCCCCGGTCCTTCTTCGGCGCTTCGCCGGCGTCCCCGCCCTCGCCTCCTTCGGCGGCCTCGGCCGGCGCGACGGCCGACTCGCCCGGGGCGAGCCGGGGCAGGCCGAGGTGGACCGTGCGGTCCTCCCCGGGGGACGCCACGACCCGAGCCGCGGCGAGCGGCTCGCCGGACCGGGAGGCGAGCAGGAGCACGTAGGCCCCGGGCGACAAGCGGGGGAAGAGGAAGCGGCCGGCCTCGTCGGTCCGGGCGGAGAGGGCTTTCCCGGGAGCCGCCGCCGGAATGGCCCGCACCTCGATGCCCGCGGCCGGGCTCTTCAGGTCGGGAGCGAGGACGTTGCCGTGGATCCGTGCCATCTCGGGTGCGGGGGCGGCCAGCAGGGCCACGGGCTGGAGGAGGAGAGCTGCCGCCGTCAGCACGGCGGCCGTTCCGCGCGTCGGTCCGATCATCACGTCCAATCCTCCGGGGGATCCCTTCTCACCGGCGGGGCCGGGATCTGGTTCAGGGGGCCTCTGGCTACAATGGGTCCGGCCGGGGACCTGGGCACGCCGGCCCGGTCGGCGCGCGGGCTCGGCGGGCCGGTAAGTTTCCACCATTCCCCACCTGGCGTGCAACGAGGCGAACGGATGCAGGCGAATGCGAAGAGGGAACGTTTGGCGCAGCTCCTGCGCGAGCTCTCCCTCCGGCGGGGGCGGTTCCGCTTGGCCTCGGGCCGGGAGTCGGACTACTACCTGGACTGCCGCCGCACGACGCTCTCGGCGGAGGGGGCGACGCTGGTGGGGGAACTCGTCCTGGCCGCCCTGGATCGCCGGGGGTGGCGCCCGGCCGCCGTCGGGGGCCTGACCCTCGGCGCCGACCCGGTGGCGGTCGCCACGGCGGTCGTGTCGCAGATCTCCGGGAGGCCGGTCGCGGCCTTCATCGTCCGCAAGAAGCCGAAGGACCACGGGACGGGGCGCCGGATCGAGGGGTGCCCGCCCCCGGGCAGCCGGGTCGTTCTCGTCGAGGATGTCGTCACCACCGGCGGGAGCGCGCTCGAGGCGGCCGGCGCCTGCCGCGAGGCGGGCCTCGAGATCCTCGGGGCCGTGGCGATCGTCGACCGGGAGGAGGGTGGCCGGGAGGCGATCGAGGCAGCCGGGATCCCGCTCGAGGCGCTGTTCACCGCCTCCGAGCTGCTGGCGGGCTGAAACACCCGCGCGGCCGCCGGTGCGCGGATCGCCCCCGCGCCCGGGCAGGGCGAAGCGTGTCCGCCCCGCGGACCTCGGATGTCCGGTTCCAGGCCAGGGTGACGCGCGGCGGGCATCCGCCGGAAGCCCAACGCCTTTCATGTCAGTTCGTTGTGTCCTTGCACGCTTCTTGCTCCCTCCCCGGGCGCCCGGCCGGCCGGATCCGGCCCGGCGGAGGAGCGAGTCATGTACCAGGATCGGCTGGACGAGAACCTGCTCGACGAGGTGACCCGGCTGGTGGGCCGCCCGGTCCCGGTCGTGGCCGACGCGCTCGGAGGTCTGTTCGGCGTCCTGGTGGGGGAGCTCCCGGGCGAACTGGCCCGGCAGCTCGCTCCGTTCCCGCTGACCGCGTGGCAGGCGCTGGCTCCCGAGGAGGAGCCGGTGCGGCGGATCTGGACCGCGGCCCTTTCGGCAGGGCTGACCGCCGAGGAGGTGTTCACGGTCCTGGCCGTCGTCGACGACCACGTCAGGAGGCGGTTCGGCAACGAGGCATGGTCCCGGGCCGGGGAGTGGGCCCGGCGGCTGGCCCGGGAATACGACTTCCCGATGCCCCCGAGCGCCCCGGGTGGCCGCAAGAAAGCGAGCCGGGCGCACCGCATGTGACGCCGGGCGCGAGCGCGGAACGAGGAGGCGAGAGATGGCTCACGGAAATCGGTCGAAGCGGTCGATGGAACTGACGCGGCACCTGGCCGAGCGCTTCAATCTGCGGGACGAGCTGGTCAACGAGGCGCTGACCGCCCTCATCGGAGCGATCCATGACAGGCTTCCGCGCGCGGTCCAGGTGAGTCTCGTCTCCTGGGTTCCCCAGAGCTGGGGGTTCTTGTTCGGTGCCCAGGCTACCGACACCGTCCGCGGCGTCCCGGCCCTCCGCGCCCGGCTCCAGGAGGCCGGGCTGTCTGCGTCCTACGCCGGTCCCTTCGTCGCCGAGGTGGTCGCC
>RFHH01000118.1 GCA_003696075.1 Acidobacteriota bacterium | reverse complement strand
GATCTCGGCCTCCGCGGCGGCAGGCGCCTTCTCCACCGCCGCACCGGCGGAAGCGGTCTCGGGGGCGGGCGGGGTCGCCGCGGCCGGGGCGGCCGGGACGGCGGCCGGCAGGGGGACCGCCACCGCGCCCTCGGGGGCGCCGTTCACCGGGCGGTCCTTGACGACGCGCAGGCGGAACCCCTCGAGCTCCAGCTCGACCTCGTGGAACCCCGCGTTCTTGACGAACCGCAGCAGGTCCTTGATTTCCCGGGCGTCCAACGCAGACCTCCGGCGGCGCCAGCCGGCCGGCGCCGCTTCGACGCCCGGGATGCTACCACGGCCGCCCGCCGCCGAGCAGCGGCGGGCGGCCCCGGCGCCTCAGTTCCCCGTGCAGACGGTGGCCGGCTCCACCGCGGTCCAGCCGACCGCGGTGGCGGGGTTGCCGGCGATGTCGTGGCCGCGGAAGGTGAGCTGGATGTTTCCGCGGCTGTTCAGCGAGAAGTAAGTGGGAATGTCCGCTCCGAGGACGGTGGTGACGTCGACATCGGCGGTCCCGCCGGCGGGAACGGTCACGGTGATCGTTTCCGTGCGCTGCGGCGGGACGCCACCCGCCGTCATCTGGTAGTCGATCGTCACCTGATTGAAGATCACGTCGTTCAGGTTCGACGAAGCCGACCCGCGCATCCGCGAGTCGAGCGTCACCGTCTGCTGCACGGAGGTGAAGGTCTGCGTATCGACGGTCCCGTCGCCGTTGGTGTCGACCCCCTCGCCGTCCACGTCCACGCAGGCGCTCGTCGGGTTGAACGCCGCGACCGCGACCAGGTTCGACGAGATGTCGGGATCGTCGATGTCGCCGTTGCAGGCGGCGAGGAGCGCAGCGGCGATCAAGCCGAGCGCGATGATGGGGAGCAGGGTGATGCGGCTGGCATGCATACCGTCTTCTCCGTGCCTGGCGTCAGGACGCCTTGATGATCCGCGGGGTGAGGAAGATCAGCAGCTCACGGTTGCGCGTCTGCTCGTTGCGCGAGCGGAACAGCCAACCGAGTCCGGGGATCTTCCGCAGCACCGGCACGCCGGATTCGCTCCGGCCCTCGTTCACGGTAAAGATCCCACCGATCACCGTCGTGCCGCCGTCGGCGATCAGGACCTTCGTTTGGGCGCGCTGCGTGTTGATCGCCGGGACCTCGCCCACCGTGTTGACGAAGTCGGGCGAGTTGTTCTCGACCTCGATATCGAGGACCACGGTCCCTTCCGCCGTGATCTGAGGCGTGCAGCGCAACCTCAGCGACGCGGAGACGAACCGGACGTCGATCTCGGTCGCCGTCGTGCTGACGATCGGGATGCGGACGCCCTGCTCGATCTCCGCCGGCTCGTTGTTCTGCGTGGCGACCTTGGGCGACGAGAGGCGCCGCGCGTACCCCTCGGTCTCGAGCGCGTCGAGCGTGACATCGAGGGTGAACGAGTCCAGAACGTTGCCGAAGGAGAAGCCCAGCGCCGAGGCCGCCGGGTTCCGCGGCAGGTTCAGATCGTAGTTCACCGAAGCCCTGTTGGGGAACTGGAGCCCCGTCGCCGTGCCGAGGTTCGGGTCGGCATTCGCCGAGGCGCCCCAGCTGATCCCGAGGTCCTCGACAAAGTCACGGGAGACCTCCACGATCCGCGCCTGGATCATCACCTGAGGGGTCTCGGCGTCGAGGGTGCTGAGCAGCCGGTCGATCGCCTCGATCCGGGAAGGGATGTCCCGGATGATCAGCGTGTTCGTGCGCTCGTCGACGATCACCCGGCCTTTCTGGCTGAGGATCGCGTCGCGCACCACCTGCTCGACGTCCTTAGCCTTGGCGTAGGAGAGGGTTCGGGTGATCGTCACGGGCGGTGCCTCGAGCTCCTTGGCCTCCCGCAGCGCCTTCCGCGCCGAGGCCTCCTCGGCCAGCTTCGAGATCGGCGCGATCCGGACGACGTTCCCCTCGAGCACCATGTCGAGGCCGTTGTTCTTGAGGATCAGCTCCAACGCCTGGTCCCACGGCACCTTGTCCACGACGATGGTGACGGTGCCGGAGACGGCCGGATCGAGGACGAAGTTGAGGCCGGAGATCTCGTGGAACAGGCCGAAGACCTGCTTGATGTCCGCATCGACGAGGTTGAGCGTGATCGGCCTACCGGTGTAGGTGCGCCGGACATCCTCGATGGTCTTCGTCTCGGCCGAGGGGAGCGGGATGGCACCCCGGGAGCTCTCCGCCCGGTAGCTCTCGGTCTCGGGCTCGACCGGAGCGGGGGCGAGCGGCGCGGCGGCCGCCGCCTCCTCGATCACGCGCTCGATCTCCTCGTCGGCCCACGTTCGGGCCGCCTCGTCGGACGAGGAGGCCACCGGCGCAGGCTCGGGCGCCGGCTCGGCCGCCGGAACCTCCAGCGCGGCAGGCTCGGGCGCCGGCTCGACCGCCGGAACCTCCACCGCCGCAGGCTCGGGCGCCGGCTCGACCGCCGGAACCTCCAGCGCCGCAGGCTCGGGCGCCGGCTCGACCGCCGGAACCTCCAATGCCGCAGCCTCGGGCGCCGGCTCGGCCGCCGGAACCTCCAGCGCCGCAGGCTCGGGCGCCGGCTCGGCCGCCGGAACCTCCACCGCCGCGGGCTCGGGCGCCGGCTCGGCCGCCGGAACCTCCACCGCCGCGGGCT
>RFHH01000117.1 GCA_003696075.1 Acidobacteriota bacterium | reverse complement strand
CGGCAGGGGAGGCGCTCGCGGCCGCGCTGGAGACCTGGGCCGGGACCCTCGTGGAGGGGATGCCGGTGGAGGAAGCCGCGGCCGGGCTCCGGCGCGCCGTCCCCGGACTGGCACGTCACGAAGCGCGCCGCCTTTCCGCGTGGGCGTTGGAGCGCGGGGGCAGCGCGGTGCACGCGGCACTGATCGGCCGGCTCCGGGGAGAGGACCTCCCGGCGGGCCTGCGCTCCGGGCCTCCCCCGGAGATCGACTTGACCGCCTGCGGCGGGGAGATCCACCCGGGCCTGCTCTCCGCCCTCCGGGCTTGGTACGGAGCGGCCTGCGGCTGGGCGCGGCGCGAATCGGAACGGCGTCGTCTCGTCCGCCTGGCCCGCGCGGAGCGGCGCCGCACCGAGAGAGCCCTGGCGGCGTTGGAGCGCGAGGAGCTCGAGGCGCCCGACCCGGCGGTCCTCCGCCGGGACGCCGAAGCGCTCCTCGCGGCCGGACCCGCCGCGGCCCGGCGGCCGGACGGTTCCTTTCTGGTGGACGACCCGTGGGAGGCGGGCCGAAAGCGGGAGATCGCGGCCCCGCCCGGAACGGGTTGGCGGGACACGGTCGAACGCCTCTACGCGCGGGCCCGCAAGGAGGAACGAGGGCGTCCGGCCCGGGCCGAGCGTCGGGCCGCGCTCGAAGCCCGTGCCGCGGCCCTCGCCGGTGTGCTCGCGCAGGCCGAGGCCGGCGCTCTGGAGGAGGCGGTCCGGCGGCTCGAGGAGCTGGGCATCGCGGCGCGAGAGGCGCCGGAGCCCGCCCGGAAGCCACAAGGGGCTTCCGGCGCGCCCCGCCTCTTCCGGTCGCCCGGGGGCTTCCGCATCCTGGTGGGACGCTCGGCGGAGGAGAACGACCGCCTGACCTTCCGCACCGCCTCGCCGGACGACCTCTGGCTTCACGTGAAGGACCGACCGGGGGCCCACGTGCTGATCAGGACGGGAGGGCGGCGGGACGTTCCCGAAGAGGATCTGCGCTACGCGGCCCGCCTCGCCGCGGCCCTGTCCCGGGTGACCTCCGGCGAAGCGGTCGACGTCCTGGTCGCGAGGCGGCGGCATCTCAGGCGCCCCCGGGGCGGACCTGCCGGCCGCGTGCTGGCCAAGAAATTCCGCACGATCCGGGTGGTGGCGGGGGCGGTCCCGGACGGCGCGCCGCGTCCTTCCGCGGCGGAGCCGCGGCGTTGACCCCGGCGCGGAGCCAACCTATCGTCGGCTCCGCGTGCCGGCGGGCCCTTCTCGGGTCGTCCGCCCGCTTCTGGTGGAGCGATTCGTGCGCCGAGTCTTCGCGTGGCTGACCGGCCCGCTGCTCGCGGCCCTCTTCCTCTGGCTCTGCTTCCGGAACGTCGAACTCGAGCGGCTCGGCCCCCACCTGCGGGAAGCCGATCCGCTGCTCCTCGCCGCCTGCCTCGCTTCGGTTCCCGTTCACATCGGGCTGCGGGCCTGGAGGTGGCGGACGCTCCTGGGCGCATCGGGGAGGGCCGCGCCTTTCCGGGAACTCGCTTCCGCGATCGCCATCGGCTACATGGCGTCGCTGCTGCCGGGCCGCGTCGGGGAGGTGCTGCGCCCGGCCCTGTTGGCCCGGCGCTCCGATGTCCCGTTCGGCACCGCGCTGGCCACGGTCGGCGTCGAGCGGGCGGTCCTGGACGTCCTGGCGGTGCTCGGGCTGGGGGGGTTGGGGCTCGCCCTCCCCGGTCGCTGGTCCGGTCTCGGTGCGGCCACCGACGCGGCCACGCTCTCGGCCCTGCGCCGGGCCGGTCTCCTCGCGCTCGCCGCGGCCCTCGCCGGGCTCGTGCTGGTCTCGGCGGCGGCGCGCGCCCGGAGACCTCTGGCCGCTCGGCTCGAGCGCCTGACCCGGGACAGCGGGCACCGGCCCCTCCGGGCCCTGGCGGGCTTCGCCGCCCGGCTCCTGCCGGGGGTGGCGGCCTTCGAGACGCTGCCCGGAATCCTTCGCCTCGCCGCCGAGACCCTGGTCCTGTGGATCGTGATCGCCGCCGGGATCCATGCGGGCGTGGCCGCCGCCGGGGTCTCCCTGGCTCCGGGCGGCTCGCTGATCCTCCTTCCCATCCTGGCGGCGGGCATCGGCATCCCGACCCCCGGGGGCGCCGGTTCGTATCACTATGCGATGATGCTGGGCTTGACGCGGTTGTTCGGCGCGTCCCGCGAGCTGGCGCTGTCCACCGGGCTCGTCGTGCACGCCGCCACGATCGTGCCGATGTTGGTCTTGGGCGGCCTATCGGTCGCCCTCGGCGGCCTTGCCGGCCGGCGCGCCGTGGAGGTCGAACCGTGAAGTGCCCCTACTGCGGGGAGAACCGGGACCGGGTCGTCGACTCGCGCGAGTCGCGGGGCGGCACCGCGATCCGCCGCCGGAGGGAATGCACCGCCTGCGGGCGCCGGTACACGTCCTACGAGCGGATCGAGGACGTCCCGGCGATGGTCATCAAGAAGGACGGCCGGAGGGAGCTGCTCGACCGGGGCAAGGTGATGGCGGGACTCCTCAAGGCCTGCGAGAAGCGCCCTGTCTCGGTTCGAGCCTTGGAGGCCATCGCCGACGAGGTCGTGATGATGGTCAGCGAGGCTCCGGACCGGGAGCTGCCGACGCGCCGGATCGGGGAGCTCGTGATGGAGAGGCTGAAAGAGCTGGACAAAGTGGCATTCGTCAGGTTCGCCTCGGTGTACCGCCAGTTCGAGGACGTCGACGAGTTCATGCGGGAGCTGCGCTCGCTCATCGGGCCCGGCTCCCGCCCGCGGGGGAACGGATGAGCAGGATCGCCAAGGGACCACAGCTGGAGGTGGCCCGCATCCAGAGCGAGATCAACCGGCTTTTCGAATCGCTGGTCCGCCTGCGGGAAGGAGGCGGGGAAGGGGGCGGCTGGTCGCCGGGTGTCGACGTGGCGGAGTCGGAGACCCACGTCGTGGTGGACATCGAGCTGCCCGGTGTCGGTCCGGAGAGCGTGACGCTGGTCGCCGAGGGGGGCGAGCTCGTGGTGCGGGGGGAGCGCCGCGCGCCGCGGCGCCCGGAGGCCGCCGAGATCGTGCACGACGAGCGGGAGTACGGACCCTTCGAGCGGCGGATTCCGATCCCCGCGGCCGTGAATCCCCGCGAGGCGCGCGCGTGGCTGGCGGACGGCGTGCTCCGGGCCGAACTTCCCAAGGTGCCGAACCGCCGCGGCCGCGCGGTCCCGATCCGGATCGAGACCGATCCGGCCGGCGGGCGCGGCTGAGCGGCGGCCCCTTCCCCAGGAACGCACGAGGATCGCGCGTATGGCCCAGGACCCTTCCCGAGACGCCGTGAGGATCCCCGGCATCCTCCCCGTGCTCCCTCTGCGGGACATGGTGGTCTACCCCTTCATCATCGCGCCGCTGTCGATCGCACGCCGAGCGAGCATCCGCGCGGTCGACCGGGCCCTCGCCGACAACCGGATGGTCCTCCTCGTCACCCAGAAGGACCGTGACGAGGAGTCGCCCGGCGCCGACGGCCTGTACGAGGTCGGCACCGTGGCGATCATCATGCGGATGCTGAAGCTCCCCGACGAGCGCATCCGCGTGCTGGTGCAGGGGGTGTGCCGAGCGCGGATCGACGAGCTGGAGACGGACGGGCCCTTCCTCAGGGCGCGCGTCGAGCCCCTGCTGGAGCGCGGGGCCGCGCTTCCCGCGCGCGAGGATGCGCTGGAATGCGAAGCCCTCATGCGGACCGTGAAGAAGGCGCTCGAGCGGGGCGTGAACCTGGGAAAGAACCTTCCCTCCGAAGTCCAGGTGATCGCCAACAACCTGGAGGACCCCGGCCGGCTCGCCGATCTGATCGCCTCGAACCTCGACCTCAGCGCGGCGCAGGCGCAGGAAGTCCTCGAGATCATCGATCCGGTGGAGCGCCTCCGGGTGGTCGCCCAGCAGCTCAAGCGCGAGCTGGACCTCCTCTCGATGCAGCACGAGATCGACTCGCTCGCCCGCGACGAGATCGACAGGAGCCAGCGCGAGTACTACCTGCGGCAGCAGATGAAGGCGATCCGCAGCGAGTTGGGCGAAGGGAGCGAGCTGGAAGAGGAGATCGAGGAGATCCGGCAGCAGATCGAAAACCGCGATCTTCCAGAGGAGGTCCGGGAAGAGATCGAGCGGGAGTTGCGCCGCCTGGAGCGCATGCACCCGGACGCGGCGGAGACCGCCACGATCAGGCATCACCTCGAGTGGCTGGTGGAGCTCCCCTGGGATGTCCTCACCGAGGACAACCTCGATCTGGAGCGGGCGCAGGCGATTCTGGACGAGGACCACTACGGTCTCGACGAGGTGAAGGAACGGATCGTCGAGTACCTGGCGGTGCGCAAGCTCAGGCCCGAGCACCGCGGCCCCATCCTCTGCTTCGTCGGTCCTCCGGGGGTGGGCAAGACCTCGCTCGGCCGGTCGATCGCGCGGGCGACCGGCCGGAAGTTCGTGCGCGTGAGCCTCGGTGGGGTGCGCGACGAGGCGGAGATCCGCGGGCATCGGAGGACCTACATCGGCTCGATGCCGGGGCGGATCATCCAGTCGATCCGGCAGGCGGGGACCCGCAACCCGGTCATGATGCTCGACGAGGTCGACAAGCTCGCCAACGATTTCCGCGGCGATCCGCAGGCGGCCCTGCTGGAGGTGCTGGATCCGGAGCAGAACTCGACCTTCCGCGACCACTACCTGGGCGTGCCGTTCGATCTGTCCCAGGTCCTGTTCATCGCCACGGCGAACCTGATGGACACGATCCATCCGGCGTTCCGGGACCGGATGGAGGTGATCCGCATCCCCGGCTATTCGGAAGAGGAAAAGCTCGAGATCGCCCGGCGCCACCTCATTCCCAAGCAGACGCGCGAGAACGGCCTCCAGCAAGACCATGTCAGGTTCAGCGACCAGGCGATCCGGGAGATCATCACCCGCTACACGCGCGAGGCGGGCCTGAGGAACCTCGAGCGCCGCATCGCGTCGATTTGCCGGAAGATCGCGCGGCGCGTCGCCGAGGGCCGGTCGACGGGCGGCCGTGTCACCGCCGCTTCCCTCGAGCGGTTCTTGGGTCCTCCCCCGCCGCATGCCCGGGAACGGCTCGCCGGGACCGCGGTCGGGGTCGTCACCGGGCTGGCCTGGACGGCGGCGGGGGGAGACGTCCTCTTCGTCGAGGCGCTCAAGATGCGTGGCCGCGGCAAGCTCGTGCTCACGGGCCAGCTCGGTGGCGTGATGAAGGAGTCGGCCCAGGCCGCCCTGAGCTGGGCGAGGAGCCGCGCCGGCCTGCTCGCCCTCGACGAGGACCTGTTCGGCGGGGTCGACATCCACGTGCACGTCCCGGAGGGAGCGATTCCGAAGGACGGGCCGTCGGCCGGGATCACCATCGCCACCGCGATCGTGTCCGTTCTCACGGAGCGGCCGGTGCGCCGCGAGGTCGCGATGACCGGCGAGATCACCCTCCGCGGGCGCGTGCTTCCGGTCGGCGGAATCAAGGAAAAAGTCCTGGCCGCCCGGCGCGCGGGGGCCCGCGCGGTCGTGCTGCCACGGGCCAACGCGAAGGACCTCAAGGAGATCCCGCCGCGGGTCCGGCGGGAGCTGGACTTCACCCTGGTGGAGTCGATGGAGGAGGTCCTCGCCGCCGCCCTCCTCGCCGAGCCCGGCGGGGAGGCGCGCCGGGCGGTTCGGCCGGCCGGGGCGGCGACGGTCCGCTGACGGCGCTCCTCCGCCGCGCGCGGCGCTATCCTGGAAGCGGCCGGACCGAGCCGGACCGGCGGAGGAGTCCGCCCGTGGGCAAGAGCGTCGCGGAGCTGATGACGCGCGAGGTGGTCGTCGTCTCGCAGGACCAGGAGATCCACGAGGCGGAGCGGCTCTGCCTGCGCCACGGCGTGCACGGCCTGCCGGTCGTCGATGCCGGGGGACGGCCCGTGGGCGTGATCAGCCAGACCGACATTCTCAACTGGCACTTCGGCAACGCCGTGGACGGCACGACCTTCTACGGCGAGCGGCCCCTCCGGCGCGTCGCCGAGGCCCCCGATCTCGGAGCGCTCCGGCTCTCCGACATCCGTAGCGCCCCGATCTCCGAGGTGATGACGCCGCTGGTCCACGCGATCCGGCCCGAGGCCCCCGCGTCGGAGGCGGCCGAGCTGATGATCCGGCTCGGCGTGCACCGGTTGGTGGTCGTCGATGCCGATGGGCGGCTCGCGGGCATCGTCTCGGCGCTCGATCTGTTGCGGGAGATCCCCGGGGTCTCCGACCGGATCCGGGCGGGCGGCGCCTGAGGAGAGATCCGGTCTCGTTGTGGAACCCCGCTCCGGTGGGGAGAATGCCCGCCATGCGCGACCCCTTCCAGTTGGGAGAGGACCGGTTTCTCGCCTGGCTCGCCAGCCGTTTCCGGGCGCGGGGCGGGTCCGCCTTCTCCCTGGGAATCGGGGACGACGCGGCGGTTCTCGCCGGCCGGCCGGCGCGGGTGGTCACCGTCGACCAGATGCTGGAGGGGCGGCACTTCCGGTTCCGGTGGATCGTTCCCCGGGCCCTGGGCCGCCGCGCCGTGGAGCGGGCTCTTTCCGACATCGCGGCGATGGGCGCCAGGCCCGAGGGGGTCCTCCTGGCCCTCTCCTGGCCCCGAGGCGGCGAGTGGGGCCGGAAGGCGCGAGCGCTTTTCGAGGGACTCGGCGGTGCGCTCGACCGGCGCGGAGTTCCCCTCGTCGGCGGGGACACCACGCGGGCCCGGGTCGGCCACGCGGCGCTCGCCGTCGTCGCCGTCGGAAGGCCGTGGCCCGGCGGGCCCGTGCTGAGGAGCGGCGGACGGCCCGGGGATCTCCTCGCGGTCACCGGGCCGCTGGGGGCGGCGGCCGCGGGGCACCTCCTCTGCTCCGGCCGGCTCGCTCCCCCGGGCGACCGCGCCGGGCGGCGGGCGGCCGGGGCCGCGCTCAGGGCGTTCCGGGAGCCGACGGCGCGGCTCGAACTGGCGCGGCCCCTCGCGCGGCACGCGCGGGCCCTGATCGACCTTTCCGACGGCCTCGGCCTGGACCTGCCCCGCCTCGCCGCGGCGAGCGGATGCGGGTTCGAGGTCGAGGCCGAGCGGATTCCCGTCGCCCCCGCCGCCCGCCGGCTCCTCGGGGAGCGGAGGGCGTTCCGGGCGGCGATCGCCGGGGGTGAGGACTACGAGCTGCTGGCCGCGATCCCGCCGGATCGGCTGCCCGCGGCGGAGCGGGCGGTGGCCCGGGCCGGTGGCGCGCTCCACGTCGTCGGCCGCCTCACCGCGCCGGGCGGGGGTGGCCGTCTCGTGCGCCGGGGCGCTTTCGCCCCGTGGCCCGCGGGCGGCTGGGATCCCTTCCGGCCGCCGCTAGACGCCGGGCGCCCGGGGCGCGTAGACAGGGCAGGGCGACGGCGGTCCGGTCGGCGATGAGCCGGGAGCGCGAGCTCATACGGCGCGCCGCCGCGGGCGACCGGGACGCTTTCGACCGGCTGGTGGAGGGCCGCTGGGCCCGGATCCACCGGATCGCCCGCCGGATCACCGGCGACGGCGAGGAAGCGAAAGACGTCGCCCAGCAGACGTGCCTCCGGCTGTGGCGGGAACTCCGCCGCTTCCAGGAGGAGCGGGAACTCGACGCCTGGATCTACCGGATGACGGTCAACCTCTCGATCGACGCTCTCAGACGCCGCCGGGCGCGTCCCGACCGCGAGGGCGTGCCCGTGGAGGACCTGGCGGAGCGCCGGATGCCGCGCGCCGGCTCGGGCCCGGACGTCCGGCTGTTCGCGCTCGAACTCGAACGGGCGCTCCAAGCGGTCACGCGCGATCTGCCTCCCCGCCAGAAGGCGGTCTTCGTCCTGGCGCGCACCGAGGGGATGAGCGCCGGGGAGATCGGGCGCCTGCTCGGAATCGCCCCGTCGACCGTGCGGAATCACCTGTTCCAGGTCCGAGCCCGGATCGCCGAGCGGCTGCGGCGGGAGTTTCCCGGCCTGATCGGTGAGGACGAGGGACGTGCCGACTGACCGGTGCCATCCGGATCCGGAGGTCCTGGCCGGTCTCGCGGCGGGGCGGCCCCCGGCCCCCGGCGAGGCGAGGCATCTCGCCGCTTGCCCGGCCTGCCGGCGGGAGCTGTCGGCGAAGGATCCCTCCGCCCTCTTCGCGCTGCTGGCGGTCCTGCCCGATCCGGTCGCCGCGCCGCCGCCGCCGCGCCTCGGATCGGTCCCGCGCCGCTCCGCGAGGCTCCTCCGGCTCGCGCTGGCCGCCGCCGCCGCCGCGGCCTTCGCGGCCGGCGTGTGGGGAGTGAGGCCCCCGGACCGGCGGGCCCGGCTGGCCGCCCTGCCCGAGCTGGCCCCGATCGGCAGGGCTCCGGCTCCCATCGTGCGGCGTGTCGACTCGCGCCGGGCGCGGGTGGTCACGCTCCTTCCGGCGGGTGGCGAGGGGCCGACGGTGACCCTGATCCTCGACAAGGAACTCGACCTGTGATCCGCCTGACCTCGGCCGCGCTGTTGGTCGCCGCCCTGGCGGGCGCCGGATTCCCCGCGCGCGCCGCCGATTGCTCGGGGAAGGAGATCCGCTCGCGCGTCCTTCCGGTCCGGTACAAGCCGGTCGCGGAGGCCGCCCAGCTCGTGGACCAGCTCCTCGGGCCGTGCGGCGCCTACCGCGTGCCGAAGTCGCTGCGGGTCATCACCGTCGAGGACGAGCCGGACCGGCTGGAGCGGATCGCCGAGGCGCTCGCCTCGTGGGATACGCCGCCGCAGGCGGTGGAGGTCACCGTGAGCCTCATCCTGGCCACCCGCGAGACGGAGCCCCGGGAAGGACTGGCGGGCGAACTCCGCGAGGTGAGCGACGCCCTGGCGGAGGTGACCGGCTGGACCCGGTTCGAGCGGATCGCCTCGGCCACGGCCAGGACGGTGGAGGGCGGTGCCATCGGCGTCGACCTGGGAGAGCGCTACCGGGCGGAGCTGGAGATCGCGGCAGTGGATACGGATCGGGGGATCGTCGAGGTCCGGCCGTTCGTGCTCGAAAAGCGCCCCGCGCCGCGGGAAGCCGGCACGGCCCTCGCGACGCCAAGGCCGATCCTCACGATGGAACTCGATCTGCCGGAAGGGCGGCTCCACCTCGTGGGCGCGCCCGCACGCCGGCGCGGCCAGGCGCTGTTCATCGCCCTCGAGGTGAACGCGCTCGGTCCCCCCGTGGGCGGCGGGGAAGGGGAGGAGTAGGCCGTGCCCGAGTACCGCTGCCGGCTCGCCAGCCCGACGGGCGAGATCATCGAGCGGGATTACGTCGCGGCCGACGTCCGGTCGCTCCGGCGCGAGCTGGAGAAGCAGGACTACCTCGTGCTCGGCATCCAGCGCCGGTCGGCCTTCGCCGCGGCGCTGGCCGACCTCTTCAAGCGCCGCCGGAAGGTGAGGATGGGCGAGTTCCTGTTCTTCAACCAGGAGTTCGCCGCGCTGATCCGGGCGGGCCTGCCGATCATCGAGAGCCTCGAGCTGCTGCTCGAGCGCCGCAAGAACCCCGTCTTCAAGGCGGCGCTCGAGGACGTGCGCGACCGGGTGAAGGCGGGCGAATCGCTCTCGGAGGCGTTCGCGGCGCAGGACCTGTTCCCGCCGCTGTACGCGAGCACGCTCGCGTCGGGTGAGCGCACGGGGGAGATCGCCACCGTTCTCGAGCGCTACATCCGTTACACCCAGACGCTGATGAACGTCCGGAAGAAGGTCGTCGGGGCCTTGACCTATCCCGCGATCCTCGTCGTCATGTCGATCGGCCTGGTGCTGATCCTCCTGACCTATGTCTTGCCCCAGTTCGAGGATCTCTTCTCCGGGTTCGGGACCGATCTCCCTCTCGTCACCAGGGTCGTGGTGGGCGCCTCGGCGTTCGTCCGGGACGAATGGTGGCTGCTCGCCGGCGCGCTCGTGGTCGGGGTGGGGACCCTGGCCGTTTGGAAGCGGACCCCGGTCGGCCAGCGCGTGCTCGAGCGGGTGCTGTACGGCCTCCCCTTGATCGGACCGATCGCGCACAAGTTCGTCGTGACGCGGTTCTCGCGCACCCTCTCCTCGCTGGTCGCGGGCGGATTGCCGCTGGTGACCTGTCTGGAGATCGTCGGCCGGGCGCTCGGCGTGTCGATCTTCGCCGACGCCGTCGAATCGGTGGCCGCCAAGATCAGGGAGGGCGCTTCGCTCCACGGGTCGCTGGAGGAGACCGGGCTCTTCCCCGACCTCGTGATCGAAATGGTCAAGATCGGCGAGTCGTCGGGATCGCTGGCGGAGATGCTCGACCACGTGGCGAACTTCGTCGACGAGGAGCTCGATCACCAGCTCCAGGTGCTGATCTCGCTGGTCGAGCCGATGCTGCTCGTTTTCATGGCGGTGATCGTCGCGTTCATGCTCCTCGCGATCTACTATCCTCTGCTGATGATCTACGCCCACTCGAGCGTGTGATGCCGGGAGAACAGCGAGCGATGAGTGACACCCCGAAGATCGATCCGGCCGTGCAGGCTCAGGGCGAAGCCCTCGGCGATACTCTGAACGAGGAGCTGGAGGCGCGCCTCCGCGCGGAGAGACTCGGTCTCGAGTACGTGAACCTCGCCGAGTACGAGATCGACCACGAGCTCTTCGGCTCCGTGCCGGTGGAGCTCATGTTCCGCTACAACTTCATCCCCTACCGAGAGGAAGGCGAGACGCTGGTCGTGGTGGTCGCCGACCCGACCGACGTGCTGATGATCGACGAGCTCGAGCTGCTCCTCGGCCGTCCGATTGACGTCGCGGTCGGGACGCGCAGCGCCATCCAGGAGATCCTGAAGCGGTCGGAGTCGTCCCAGCGCGTCCTGGAGGAGGCGACCGAGGAGCTGCGGATCCAGGTGGTCAGGGAGGCCGAGGACGGCGAGGAGGTCCTCTCGATCGACCGGATCACCTCCGACCAGAGCCCCATCGTCAAGCTCGTCGATTCCACCATCTTCAACGCCCTCCAGCGCCGCGCGTCGGACATCCACATCGAGACGCGCGAGCGGGAGGTGATCGTGAAGTACCGCATCGACGGCGTCCTCTACCAGGCGATGGAGCCGATCGACAAGAGGTTCCACCAGTCGATCATCTCGCGGATCAAGGTGATGTCCGAGCTGGACATCTCCGAGCGGCGCACGCCGCAGGACGGCCGGTTCAAGCTGCGGATCAAGGACCGCACGGTGGACTTCCGCGTCAGCATCATGCCGGCGGTGCACGGCGAGGATTGCGTCATCCGGATCCTGGACAAAGAGTCGGCGAGCGAGAAGTTCGCCAAGCTCACCCTGGATGTCTGCGGGTTCGAGGAGGAGATCCTCAAGAAGATCCGGAAGTTCGTCCGCGAGCCGTACGGGATGTTCCTGGTCACCGGGCCCACCGGATCGGGCAAGACGACCACGCTGTACGCGGCTCTCTCCGAGATCATCAACTCCGAGGACAAGATCATCACCATCGAGGACCCCGTGGAGTACCAGCTCCCGGGGGTGACGCAGATTCCCGTCAACGAGAAGAAAGGACTGACCTTCGCCCGCGGGCTGAGGTCGATCCTCCGGCACGACCCTGACAAGATCATGGTCGGGGAGATCCGGGACGAAGAGACGGCCAACATCGCCATCCAGTCGGCGCTGACCGGGCACCTCGTGTTCACCACCGTCCACGCGAACAACGTGGTCGACGTGCTGGGCCGGTTCCTGAACATGAAGGTGGAGCCGTACAACTTCGTCTCCGCCCTCAACTGCGTCCTCGCGCAGCGGTTGGTCCGGCTGATCTGCAACAACTGCAAGACGCGGGTCCAGCTCCCCGACGAGGTCTTCATCGACTCCGGTCTCGATCCGGAGGAGTGGCGGGACAAGCCCCTGTACGAGGGGAAGGGCTGCATCGAGTGTCACGGGACCGGGTATCGGGGCCGGGAGGCGATTTCGGAGCTTCTCGACCTGTCCGACGAGATCCGGGAGATGATCCTCGCCCGGCGCCCGGCGGCCGACATCAAGCGGCAGGCCGTCAAGGAGGGTATGGTGCCGCTGCGGCAGTCGGGACTGCGGAAGGTGCTGGCCGGGAAGACCACGCTGCGCGAGGTGAACAAGGTCACCTTCGTCGATTGAGGAGCGGGAGGGGAATGGGCGTGGCGGTGGACGTTGCGAGCTGGTGGGAGCGGCTTCCCGATGGCCTGCGCCGGCGGCCCTGGATGAGGCCCGACTATCCCCTGGTCGGCGTCGAGATTCGGGAAGACGCGGTCGTCGCCGTCCGCCTGGTGAGGAAGAGCGGCGGTTACCGGCTCGCGGGTCACGGAATCGCTGCGCTGGAACCCGGAACCTTCACCTCGTCGATCGTGCGCCCGTCGATCGGAGCGCCCGAGGCGCTCGCTGCGGCGGTCGGGAGCGTGCTGCGGCAGGCGGGCGCGGAGCGCGCGGGGCGAGTTTCCCTCGCGCTGCCCGACACCTTCGCCCGCGTGTTCATGCTCGACTTCCGCGACCTGCCGAAGCGTCGCGAGCAGGTGGGCGAGGTGGTGAAGTGGCGCCTCAAGAAGTCGATCCCGTTCCCGCTCGAGGAGGCGCGCCTGTCGTGGCATCTCCTCGGCCGGGGCGACGACGGGAGGGAGATGCTGCTCGTGGCGGTCAGCCGGCGAGAGGCGGTGGTCGCCCTCGAGGGTCTCCTCGAAGGACTGGGGCTTCGCGTGGGGCTGATCGACCTGGCGACCTTCGACCTGCTCAACGCGCTGCGCCTGGACGGCGCTTTCGATGTCGACTCGGGGCGCGACACCGCGCTTCTGTCGGCCACTCCGACCTACTTCAGCTTCATGATCGTCCGCGGTGGGCGGCTGATCTTCTACCGGGCGAAGAACTACCACGTGAAGGGACGTTACCGCGGCGAGGAGAGCCTGCGGGTGGTCGTGCGGGAGCTCCGCTCGACGCTCAGCTACTACGAAGAACACCTGCTGGGCGAGGGCATCGAGACGCTGCACGCGAGGGTCGTGGGGATCGATCCCGAGGGTCTGATCGGCGTGGCCCGCGAAGCCGGCTGCGGGGCGGTGCGCGACGCCGCCGTGCGGCGGGTCGTCCCCGAGCTGGCGGACGCACCTCAGGAGGAGGTGCTCGAGCTTCTTCCCGCGCTCGGCCTCGCTCTACGGCGGGAGCCGTGACGGAGGTGCGCGTGCAGGCGATCGAGCTCAATCTCGCGACGCGGCCTTACAGAAACGACAAGCCGCTGGCCGTGGCGCTGCTCGTTCTCGGAGCGGCCGCGCTCGCGTTCACCGGGCACAACGCGCACGCCTACCTCACGGCCGACGCGCGGGAAGCGGCGCTCCTGGAGGAGCTGGCGGGACACCGTCAGCGGATGGCGTCCATGACGAAGGAGGCCCAGGAGCTGAGAAAGGAGCTCGCCGCGATCGACATGGAGGCCCTGGCCCCGCAGGCCTACTTCGTCCAGTCGATCATGGAAGAACGGCACTTCTCGTGGACCCGGCTGTTCGGAGAACTCGAGCGCGTCTTGCCGTGGAACGTCCGGGTCACCTCGGTCCGCCCGACGTTCGAATCGGGTGTGGTCCGCGTCCAGCTCCGAGGCATCGCGAAGGACGACGACGCCTACTTCCACTTCCAGGAGGTCCTCCAGGACGCTCCGGCGTTCAACGACGTCGTGCCCGGCGACTATCAGTACGCCGAGGGCACCGACGAGGTCGCCTTCTTCCTCACCTTCCGCTACACGCCCCAGGCCGAACCGCCCGCGGCGAGCGAGCAACAACTGACCGGAGCTCCCGCGGAGGAGGAGCCGGTCGAGGTGCTGCTCGTGGAGGGCGGGGCGGCCGAGGAGGGCTCCGGGGAGCCGGCGGAAGGCTCCGGGGAAGCCGCACCGGCTGCCGCGGCGCGCGCCGGGGGGCCGGCGCCGAGCGTCTCCCGCTCGCCGGCGGTCCCGGGTGCCGCCGCTTCCGCGGCGCCCGCGGGGGGCGGTTCGGAGGCGGAGGCCGGGGGCGGCTCCCGGCCCGGCCGCGAGCGGCGGTCCGGACCTCGCCGGCGGGCGGAGCGGACCACCGGTTCCGATGCGGGAGCGGCGGCGCTGCTCCCGGGCCGCCGGCGGGGCGGCCGTGCCGGGAAAGCCGGAGCGCGCGGCGCGACCTCCGCCGCCGGCGGGGCGAGTGCATCCTCCGGGGCCGCCGCACCGGCGGGGAAGCCGGCGGGCAACGCGCCGTTGCCCCCCGGGAGCGGAGACAGGATCACCCAGCCGCGGCCGGACCTCGTCCGCACCGACGAGCAGGGGCACCCGAAGTGGATCAACCCGAAGGTCCGTCCCGGCGCGCGGATCCAGGGGGCCCGCGAGGCGATCCGAGCCTGGGAGGAGGGCCGGACCGGCGCCGGGCAGGAAGGCGGATCGGGGGAGAGCGGCTCGTCGGGCGGGGACGGGAGCGGCTCTCCGGGCGGAGGAGGCGGCGGCTCTTCCGGTG
>RFHH01000116.1 GCA_003696075.1 Acidobacteriota bacterium | reverse complement strand
GTGCCGCAGCCTGGGCGCGGGCCCGCCGGTCTCGGCTCGCGCTGCTGGCGTTGATCGCGATCCCGCCTTGTTGGCTGCTGTGCCGGCTGCATCCGGCGGCTCCCGGCGTTCTCGCCGGGATTTCGCCGGGGCGGGCGGTTGCGGCCGCACTGGTGCGGGCGCTGGATGGAAGGGGCGCATGGCTTCCCGGAGCCGCGCTGGCGCTGGGAACCGTCGGGTTGACGACCGCCGCCCGGCTCGTGCCGGCGGGAATCGCTTTCCCGGCAGCGGCGCTCCGGAGGAAGCCCTCCCCCGCCCTCCTCGCCGCGGCGCGCCGGCTCTTGGGACCGGTCCGGGCGCGCGAGCTCGCGTGGCACGGCGCTGCCGGGGCGGCGCTGGTGCTCGCTGCCGCCCGCGCCGTTCGGAGCGCGGTGCCCGAGGGCCCGGCGCTCGCGCGCGCCGGCGTGATCCTCGCCGCCTGGATCGCCGCCGGAGCACTCGCGCCCCTCGCGGCGAACGTCCTCGGCTGGGGCGGCCGCGCGGGGGCGGCCGTCGCCCTGTTGCCGGCGCCGGGCTGGAGGCTGCTGGCGGAGCCTCTGGCCGCTGTCGGCGCAGCCGCCGGGGCCGCCGTCGCGGCGACCGCCGCCGCTGCCGCCGCAGCGGTGGACCCGCCAGCGGCCCTTCGCGCCGCAGCCGCCGGTTCAGGGGCCGTCGGCGCGGCCCTCGGGGCGGGGGCCGTCGCCTCGGTGCGCTGGCCCAGGGCCGCTTCGCTCGGCGAAGCCGGCGGCCCTCTGTGGGGTCCCGACCCCGCGCGCCTCATCCTGCCGCTGGCGCAAGCGATGGCGTTCGCTCCCGCTGCGGCGGGCCACGGACCGCTTTCGCTCGTCGTGTCGCCGCTTCTGGGTATGCTCGCCGCTGCCGCGGGGCTTCGGCTCGCCGCCGCCCGCCTCGACGCGGCTCGTCCGGCGTTCACGGAGGCACTGTTGCGATGAACCGCCACCTGTTCGCGTCGATCCTCGGTCTCGCCGCAGCCGGCACGGCGTGGGCCATGCCGGCGGTCCACGTCCTCCCGGACCGCAGCGCGGAGATCGAGGGACGTTTCTTGCTGCGAGAGGACCGGACCCAGACGGAAATCGGCTCGGTCAGGCTCTCCGGGAGGGCCGGGGAACGGCTCGAGCGACAGGTGCGGCTCGCCGCCTCGGGGAGCGCCTGGACGGTGGACCTTTCCGTGGTTCCTCGCTCCGCCGGGAGCACCGACGCGTGTCTGCTGGATCTCGAAAGCGGGGTCCGACACCTCGGGGAGGAAGCGCCGAAGCGGACCCGGCGGCGGCTGCGGGTGGCCGAGGGTCGGGTCGCCCTCGTCGACGTGTGGAGCGACGGCGGCGAGCGCGGCCTGGTGCTGGCGCTCGCATGCCGGTGGGAGGTCACGCCGCGCGTCGCACCGGTCTCCGGAAACGCCGCCCCGTTCTCCGTGGTGATCGAGCTGATGGCCGGCGCAGCGGGGGAACCGCGCCTGCTCGAACGGCATCTTCTGACCGGGCTCGTCGGCGAGCCGCTGATGTACGCGTTCGGGCGGAGCGCCGGGGACGGGGCCGCCGCAGCGCGGGTGGAGTTGTCCATCGTCCCGCGCTCGATCGACTCCGCCGGCGCCGACCTCGACATCACGCTGCGGCGCGACGGGGAGGGCGCTTACGAAGGCGAGGCCTCGCTCGACCTGTCGGTGCGCGAGCACGTCCCGGCGGGAGCGTCCCTCGACCTGCCCCTGCCGGCGCGACCCGACGGCACCCGGCCCTTTTTGCGAATCCGTCCGGTCTACTGATCGCCCGGCGGCGCCGCGATGCGCCGGGCGCGCCGGCCATGTAGCATCCCGGCGCATGAGGCAGCCTCGGGTCCCGGAAAGCGAGGCACGACGCATCGCACGCCTCGCCGGCCTGTCGATGCCGCCGGAGGAGCTCGAGCGCCTCGCGGCCGACCTCGGCCGGATCGCGTCCTTTTTCGCACGGCTCGAGGAGCTGCCCGAGGAAGAGCCGCCATCGGAGTCATCCTCGGGCCCCCTGCGCTCCGACCGTCCGCGCCGTTGTCTGAGCCGCGCGGCCCTCCTCGGTTCCGCGCCCGAGTCGGCCGACGGGCTCATCCTCTTCCCGGGGGTGCTGCCGTGAAGCCCCGCTCCGCTCCGAGCGCGGCGGAGATCGCCCGGAAAGTCCGCGGGAGGACGCTGACCGCCGAGGAGGCGGTGGCGGATGCGCTGTCGCGCCTCGATGCCGCCGCACCACTCAATGCTGTGGTGCACCGGAACGACGAAGCGGTCCTCGCTCGCGCACGGCGGGTGGACGCGGCCATTCGGCGCGGCGCGCCTCCAGGCCCCCTCGCCGGGGTGCCGGTGGCGGTCAAGGACAACATCTGCACGCGGGATCTCCCCACGACCTGCGCGTCCCGGATCCTCGCCGGCTACGTCTCCCCCTTCGCGGCGACGGCGGTCCGCCGGCTGGAGCGCGCGGGAGCGATCGTCGTGGCGAAGACCAACTGCGACGAGTTCGCGATGGGCGCCTCGACGGAAACGAGCCGCTTCGGCCCCACCCGCAACCCCCGGGATCCGCGCCTCACCCCCGGTGGCTCGAGCGGAGGCTCGGCGGCGATCGTCGCCGCCGGGGCCGTCCCGATCGCGCTCGGTAGCGACACCGGTGGTTCGGTGAGGCAGCCGGCCGCCTTTTGCGGGGTCTTCGGACTCAAGCCGACCTACGGGCGGATCTCTCGCTGGGGGCTCGTCGCGTTCGCCTCCTCGATGGACCAGATCGGTCCGATCGCCAGGAACGCCACCGACCTCGCCCTGGCCCTGCAGGCGATGGCGGGACACGACGCGAGGGACGCCACCTCCAGCCGGAAGCCGGTCCCGGACTGGACGGGGTCGCTCGACGGGGGCGTTCGAGCCTTGTCGGTCGGACGCCTCGAGGTGTCCGGAGTCGACCCGGCCGTGCGGGAGGCGGTCGAGTGGGCCGCGGAGGCGCTGGCCGGTGCCGGCGCGAAGGTCACGCCCGCGACCCTCGACGGCTACGAGGGAGCGCTCGCCGTCTACCATGTCGTGGCCGCGGCCGAGGCTTCTTCGAATCTGGCGCGTTTCGACGGCGTCCGGTACGGGTTCCGCGCCGCCGGCCCCTCCGGCTGGCGCGAGACGATCGAAACGACCCGCGGCGAGGGCTTCGGAATGGAGGTGAAACGCCGCCTGATGCTGGGGACGCTGGCCCTCGCGTCCGGCCGCGTCGAGGAGCGGTACGGACGCGCCATCCGCGCGCGCGAGGCCCTCCGCCGGATCCTCGACCGGCGGCTCGGTGACTGCGACCTGCTCCTCGGGCCGGTCTCCGACGGTCCGGCTTTCCCGCGGGGCGAGCGGCACGACCCCATGGCGCTGTACGCCTGCGACCGCCACACGGTGTGGGCCAACCTCGGGGGCCATCCCGCCGTCGCCGTGCCCACGCCGGTCGCGGCGGGTGCCGCGCCGATCGGCGTCCAGCTCCTGGCTCGCCGTTTCGACGAGACGTCCCTGCTGCGCGCCGCCCGTGTTCTCGAATCGGCAGCGGCGGGCTGCGCATGATCCGCCCCCCCCGAGCCGGTGCCGCCCTCGCGGCGGCCGCATGCTTCGCGATTCCCGCGGCCGCCGGGGTGGAGATCGACGAGAACGTCTCCGCCCGCTTCGAGCGCGGCCGCGAGATCGTTCTCGAAGCCTTCCCCGAGAAGGGTGAAGGTTACCTCTCTCTCGCGCGGCGCCTGTGCGGATCGCCGGACAAGGCGGCGGCCCTGCAGGCGGCGAACCGCGGGCTGCCGCCGATCCTCGGGCGGCCGCTCGTCGTGCCGTGGGATCTGGTCCGCCAGGAGTACCGGCTCCTGGCGCTGCGCGCCCTGTTCCCGGAGGACCGTTTCGAAGACGGGGCTTGGATCCACTTCCCGTCCGCGGCCAAGGGCCTGAACCATGCCGAGAGCCTCTGGCAGGTGGCCTCGTGGTTCGCGGGAGACGGGGAGAAGTGGCTTGAGATCGCCCGGGCGAACGGCCTGTCGGGGCCGGAGCTGCCCCGGGGCCGCCCGGTGAGGGTGCCGGAGGCGCTTCTGCTCGAGCCGTTCCGACCTCAGGAGCGAAGCGAGGACGGCCGGCTGGAGTACGCGCGCGACGCGTCCGGGCCGGTGGCCGTGTACCGGCTGCGGAAGGGCGAAGCGTTGTACTCGGCCGTCGTCCTGCGGTTCACCGGACTGGTGGAACAGGACGATGTGAACCGGGCGGTGGAGCGCATCGCGAAGCGGAGCGGGATCGACGACGTCCGGAAGCTCCCCGTGGGCTTTCCGGTGAAGATCCCGTTCGACCTGCTCGACACGTCCTACCTGCCGCGCCACCACCCCCGGCGCGTCCTGGCCCGCATCCACGCCAGCGAACTCACCTCGGTCCGGGTGCCTCGCAGGAAGGCGAGCCTGGACGGCGTTCACGTCATCCTCGACCCCGGCCACGGCGGGGCGGACCTCGGCGCGCGCCACAACGGGGTCTGGGAAAGCGACTACCTGTACGACGTCGCATGCCGGGTCAAGAAGATCCTGGAGGAACGGACGGCGGCCACGGTGCACATGACCGTACGCGATCCCCAGCAGGGCTGCCGGGTCGTGGATGCGAGGAAACTCGAGGCGAACCGACGCGAGGTGGTCGCCACGCACCCGCCGTACCCGATCCGGGGCGGCCGCAGCACGAAGGTCTCCGTCAATCTGCGCTGGTACCTCGCGAACGACATTTACCGGTCCCTCGTGAAGAAGGGAGTGCCCGAGAGCAACGTGGTGTTCGTCAGCCTCCACGCCGACGCACGCCACCGTTCGCTCCGGGGTGCCATGGTGTACATCCCCGGCGAGCGCTACCGGCGCGGAACCCACGCGATGCGGGCCTCCTCGGTCTACCGGAAATTCGCCGAGTGGCGCTCGGGTCCGCGCGTCTCGCTGTCCCGCCGGGAGCGCCTGCGCGACGAGGTGATCTCGCGCCGCCTCGCGGAGGCGATCCTCCGCGCCTGGCGCGAGCGGAAGCTCCCGGTGCACTCGACGCGGCCGATCCGGGACCACGTGGTCCGGAGCAGCCGGCGGGGACGGACGTCCCGTTGGCTTCCCGCGGTGCTGCGGGGGAACATCGTGCCGGGAAAGGTCCTGCTCGAGCTGGTGAACATCAGCAATCCCTCCGACGCCAAGCTCCTGGCCGATCCCGCCGGCCGGGCCCGCATGGCCGAGAGTCTGGCGGAAGGCCTGAAACGCTTCTTCGAGAGCGGGGAGACCGGCGGCGCCGGGCGGGTGGCCCGGCGCCGGTGAGAGGGGCTCCGGCGCGGCAGGGGTCCCCCGCCGGAGCCGCCACGTGAGGTGTGGATGAGGACGACGGCCACCCGACGAGGACTCGGCGCCTTCGCGCTCGCGGCCGCCCTGGCGATTCCGGCGTCCTCGGCCGCCGACGGGTCCGGTCGGTGTTTCGGCGCGTGGCTCGACGCTTGGGCCGAACGAGCGGAGCGGCGGATCGACGGGCCCTCGGCCCTGCTGCCGCTGCGCGTGATGACCAGCCTGGCGGGAACCGCTCCCGACCCCGCGGCCGTAACGTCGGTGCTCGAGAGATTGCGGCGGACGCGCAGAGCCGACCCGCTCGTCGCAGCCTATCTCGACCGGGTCCTGCTCCAGGAGGATCTCAGGCGGGGGCGGGTGGCGAGCGCCGCCACCCGCGCGGCGCGCCTCGGCACGATCACGCGCTACGAGGTCGCCGGCCCCTTCCCGGCGGACGTGAAGGCCCTACCGGAGGGCGCTTCCTGGAAGGAAATCGCCACCGGGCCGCTCGGAGAACTCGATCTTCACGCGCTGATCTCCCCAGCGGCGGAGAAGGCGGCGGGCGTGCGCTTCCGGGTCTCGGTCGGCCGCCGCACGGCGGCGGCTCTCCGGCTCGGCCTCAGCGGAGAGGGAGAGCTCTTCGCGGACGGGCGGCTCCTGGCGCGGTTCGAGGGGCCCAGCAGTGCCCGGCCGGACCAGGAGATCGTGGCGGTCGACCTCCCCGCCGGCGAGCACCGATTCACCCTCCTGCTCCGCCACGACGAGGATCCCTGGCGGTTGATGGTCCGGGTGACCGACCGGGAGGGCCGGCCCCTCCCGCCTGCACCTCCCGCACCGCCGAAGGCTCCGGCGAAACCGTCCCGCCGGAAGGTTCGCAGCGCGGTGGCGGAACTCGAAGATTCGGCGCGGAGAGGCCGCCCGGTGTGGATGGCGCGCCTGGCCGTCGAGCTCGCGGCGCGGCACGACGAGGGTCCCCGGCGCGAGCGGGCCGTCGAGCTCGTCCGCGACGCTCTGCGACGGGCGCCCGGCAACGAGGAGGTTCTGTGGGCCGCGGTGCTGGTCGAGCGGGACGAGAGCCGGCGCCGCGAGGCGATCGAGCGGCTCCTGGAACTCGATCCGGAGGATCCCGGAGCCCTGCGGGCGCTGGTGCGCTACGAGCTGCGGTTCGAGCGAAAGCGCGCCGCGCGCTCCACCGTGGACCGGGCCGAACGAGCTTGCGGTGAGCCGGATCCCTATCTGGAGCTGTGGCGGGCCGAAACCGAGCTCTCCTCAGGCTACCGGGCGGGCGCGCTGGCCCGAATCGAGGAGGCGCTGGCCCGGTGGCCGCGCCATCCGGCTCTCCTGGCGGAGCGTGCGTCGCTGCTCCGCGAGGAGGGATCGGTGTCCCAGGCGATCGCGGCCTACCGGGAGGCGTACGAAGCGGACCGTCTGAAAGGCGACGTTCGCCGCCATCTGTACGACCTGCTGCGCCTCGCCGGCCGCGAAGGGGAGGCCGACGAGCTGATCGACGATGTGGCGGCGATCGCCCCGCTCTGGATCGGATGGAGGTTCCGGCGCGCGCGCGCGCGGCTCGCCGAGGGCGACCTGGAGGGCGCCGGACGCGAACTGGCCGCCCTCGAGAAGATCGTTCTGCAGCGGGCGGACCTCGAGATCCTCCGAGGCGAGGTCGCCTTCGCGGAGGGGCGTCCGGAGGCGGCGGTCGCGGCTTGGCGGCGCGCGCTGGAGCACGGCGCCAAGTCGCCCGAACTGGCCGACCGCATCGCGGCGCTCACGGGAGAAAAGGGCGCCTTCGACGAACGATGGACCGAGCCGCTCGAAGAGATCCGGGCGCGCATCCGGGAGGCTCCCCCGGACCTGGTCGGAGACGAGCCCGCCGTGGTGGCGGCCCATACGACCGCGTACCGGGTGCGCCCCAACGGCGTCGCGGAGCGGTTTCGCCAGATCGTCTACTGGGTCCGGCGGCCGGAGGAGGCCGCCAGCCTCCGCCGCCACACGATCACCTACTCTCCACGCCTCCAGAGGGCGCGCGTGCTGGAGGCACGCTTGGTGCGGAGGGACGGGACGGTCGTGCACGCCACCAGGGAGGACCGGGCCCTGCTTCCCGACCTGCAGCTTCGGACCTGGTACGACACGCGCGTGATCGAACTCGCCTTCCCCCGGCTCGACCCGGGTGACCTCGTGGAGCTGCGCTACCGCGTCGACGACCGCGGTCCGGCGAATCCGATCGCGCCAGGATGCTTCGGCGACATCGCAGTGCTGGGATCGGCCGCCCCCACGCTGTCCGCCCGGCTCGTCATCGAGGCTTCCGAGACGCTGCCGGTCCGCTACGCGCTCAGCCACGCCCCCCCGACCGGGCCGCCCCGGACGGAAAAGAAAGGCGGCTGGACGACGACCGTGATCAGCCTCCCTCCCCTGCCGGCCCATCCCGACGAGCCGGGCGCACCGCCCCCGCTCGAGAGGCTCCCCCACGCGATCCTCAGCACGGTTTCGAGCTGGGAGGAGCTGGCGGGAATGTACGCCCGACTCATCGAGGAGCAGATCCACGGCGGCCCGGACATCGAATCCCTGGTGAGGCGGATCACACGGGGCCGCCGCAGCCGGAGAGAGGTGATCCGAGCCATCTACGACTGGGTGATCGAGAACACGCGCTACGTGGCCCTCGAGCTGGGAATTCACTCCCTGAAGCCATACGACGTGACCGACGTGCTCCGGCGGCGCCACGGCGACTGCAAGGACAAGGCGGGCCTCATGGTCGCCATGCTGGAGGAGGCCGGCGTGGACGCCGACATCGCGTTGCTGCGCACGCGCGGCAACGGATCGGTCGACACGACGTTGCCCCTGTTCTCCGTCTTCGATCACGCCATCGTGCGGGTTCCCGACGAGGACCTGTGGCTCGACGGGACCGTGCTCCACCACGGCATGGGTGAACTCCCCATCCCGGACAGGGGCGGTCTCGCCCTCGTCGTGGACGACGAAACCGGCTCCGGCCGCCTCGTGACCACTCCCCCCGCCGAGCCCGGGAGCGACGTTACGAACCGCCGGGAACGGGTCGTTCTGGGTCCCGACGGATCCGCGCATGTGGAAGCCACCGTCGAGGCGCGGGGGGAGGCGGCGGCCCGCGCACGCGCCCGGTTCCGGCTGGCCGACAATCGGAAGGGCTCGCTCCAGGCTCTCCTCCGGAGGGACTGGCCGGACGCGGTGGTCGAGACGGCGCAGTTCCCCCGGATCGGCCTCGACGACGAGGTGGTCCGGTACGGGTTCGAGGCGGCGATCCCCCGTTACGGAACCGTCCGCGGGAGCCGGCTGAACGTTCCGCTGGCGGCCCGGCTCCCGGCACTCCCTTCCGCGCCACCGGGACCCCGGCGCACGCAGGCGCTGCGGCTTCCCGATCCCTTCGAGCGGGAGGTTCGGTCGGACCTCGAGCTGCCGGACGGATGCCGGGCCGTCGAAACGCCCGGCTCGACCTCCGTCGACTCGGAATGGGGAACGCTCGAGATCGACGTGACGGGTGGGGAGAGGGAGGTCACGGTGACGGCGCGCCACGTCTTCCGCGGGGGAACGGTGCCGGCCGGGCGCCTGGAGGAGTTCAGGCGGTACGTGACCGCGGTCCGCGAGGCGCTCACCCAGAGGATCGCGGTCGCCTGCGGCGACCGGCGAGAGGCGCGCGGGAGGTGGCCGTGAGGGCCTCGATCCGCCGCCTGGTCGCGGGGATCGCGGCGCTCGCGGCCGCCGGCGCGCTGCCGCCGGCCCGCGCGGCGTCGGCCGAGTGGGAGGCGCTCCTCCTTCACGGCCAACTCCAGCCGCTCCGGGAGCGGTGGGAGCGCTCCGCGAACGACCTCGGTGCCGCCCTCGGTCTGGCCGCGGCGCTCGACGCCCGCGGCGACACCGACGGAGCGCTCGCCGTCTTGAGCGCTGCGGTGGAAAGCTCCTCGGCGGCCGGTCTCCCGGCCGCGGGTGCGCTCGCCCGGGCGCTGCTGCTCTCCGATCGCGCTTCCGACGGCGGGGCTTCGCTCCTCCCGCTTCTCGATCGGATCGCCGGCGGGGAGCTGCCCGTTCCCGATCCGGAAGCGGCCTCCCTGGCCCGCCTCGCGCGCGTCGACATCGTGCGGCGGGCCGGACGCGGTGCGGGCGCCCTCGCCTCCGCGACGAGAGCGGCCGGCCTCGTGACGCGATGGCGGTGGCTCGGCCCGTTCGGCCGGTTCGACCGCCTCGACATGGCACGGACGTTCCCCCCGGAGCGCGGCTCCATCGCCATACCGGCGCCCGCGCCCGCCATGGGCCCCATGGGCCTCGAAGCGGCGTACGGCGACGGGATCGCGGTTCTTCCCGACGATCTCAGGGGTCCGGGGGTCGCCTACGCGGTGGCCGCTTTCGACCTGGACCGGGCGTCGGACGCTCGGGTGCGGGTGAGCTGCGATACCAGCTTCGAACTCTGGATCGACGGCGTTCGCGCCGCGGGCGCCGACCGCTGGCGCGAACGTCCCCCCTCGGCCCAGGCCTTCCTGGCGCGGCTGCGGGCCGGGCGGCACCGGCTCGTCGTGAAGGTTCCCTCCGGCGAACGGCGGCCGACGGTCTCCGTGGCCCTGGAGCGAGCCGACGGCGCCGGCCCGCTACCGGGGGTGGCGGAAGCGATCCCCGACGCCGGAAGCGAGCCCGCCGGGCTGGAGGGAGAGCCGGCTCCGTCCCCATCCCCCTTGGACGAGGAGGCGGCGGCCGTCGATCCGGCCGCCGACCCCGAGACCGCCGTGGCGGCGCTCTCCTGGCTCACGGTTCGGGGGCGTGTCCGGGAGGTGGGAGCCCTTCTCGAGCGCTTCGCCGCCGCGTGGCCGGACGCCGGACTCCCGTCGCTGTGGTTGGGCCGGCATCTCGCGGAAGCGGAGACCGGCGCCTCACCGCTATCCGACCTCGCGCAGGCGAGAAGCCGCCTCGAGAAGGCGCTCGAGGCCGACCCCCGGTTGATGCGCGCCCACCTGCTGCTCGGCGAACTGGATCTCCTCGACGGGCGGCTGGACGCGGCCTATGGCCACGCCGAGGCGGCTCTGGCACTGGTCCCGGATCAGCCGGACGCGCTGGAGCTCGCGCACCGGGTGGCGCTCGAGCGCGGCTTCCTGCCGGAAGCCGATCGGGCCATCTCCCGCGCCCTGGCCGAAGCGCCGGGCCGCCCCGACTTGCTGGAGGCAGCCCTCAAGCTCGCCCGGCGGCGGAACGCCCCGGGACGGGCTTTCGAACTCTCCGAGGAGTCCGCGCGTCGCGGCGCCTCCCCGGTGTCGCACGCACGCCTCCTCGCTGCCCGCGGCGATCTCGCCGGCGCGCTGGCTCTCCTCGACGCCCGGCTGGCGGCATGGCCGGCGGATGCCGGCGCCCGTCTCGCGAAGGCGCTCCTACTCGCCGACGCCGGGCAGCTGGAAGACGCGCTCGGAACCGTCCGGGAGATCACGGTCCGAAGGCCCCGCAACGTCACCGCGCGCCTCGCGGAAGCGGGTCTTCTGGACCGGTTGGGCCTGCACCGGCAAGCGGAGTCCGTCCTGGAGAGGGTTCTCGAAACGGCGCCGGGCCGCCTCGACATCAGGGAGCTTCTGTCGATGAGAGGCCGGCGCGAGCCGCTGACGAAGTTCCTCGTCGATCCCAGGGAGGTGCTCGATCGGGCGAGGTCTCGGGGCCCCGGCGTCGACTCGGCCCTTCTGGCCGACATCGCCGTGGTGGAGATCGATGCCCGGGGCGGCCAGACGGAGCTGTACCAGGGCATTCACGCGGTCTACACGCGTGCGGGCGTGGACAAGGAGGGAGAGCTCGAGATCCCGCCCGGAGCGCAGGTCGAGTGGATCCGGATCCACAAGAAGGACGGACGATTCGTCGACGTGCGAACCGGGAGGCGGCGGCCGGTCAGCCTCCCCGGGCTCGAGCCGGGCGATGCGGTCGAGTACGTGTGGTGGCGCTACATTCCCCCGCTTTTCGGCTTGCCCGGCGTTCTGGACAACCGCTCGCTGTTCGTGTTTCAAGGTCCGCAGCGGAGCTTCGCGCTCAGCCGGTACGTCGTCGCGCACGACGAGCGTCTCGACGTCCATACCTGCGGCGACGAGCGCGGGTTGGAGGTGCAGCGCTCGCACGAGGACGGCCTCGCCATCGTTTCCTGGACGGCTCGCGGCATGCCGCGGCTGCATCTCGAGCCGCACATCGCCGACCGCGTCGAGGCGGTGCCGCACATCCGCCTGTCCATGGGCGCCGACTGGGCCCTTCTCGGGGATGGGATCCGGAACGCTCTCGTGGGGCTGCTGAGGATCGATCCCCCCCTCGACGCGATGCTGGAGGAGATCCGCCGCCGTGCGGCTGGGGGCGACGAGGAGGCGCTCGCCCGCGCCCTCCATGCGGTCGTCCTCGAGAGGCTGCGCCCCGGCGCGTCGAGCTTCGCCCCGTCGCTCCCGGCGAGCATGGCCGCCTCGGCCGGCGAGGGGAACCGGCTCCTGGTGGCGGCCGCTCTCGCGAGGGCACTCGGCTTGCGGGCGCGGATCGTGCTCGCCCGTCCGATCGAGCAGAAGGGCCGCTTTCTCGACTGCCCCGGTCCGGACCTGTTCGGCTACCCGCTGCTCGAACTGACGGCCGGCGGCCAGCGCGTCTTTCTCGACTACAACGGCGCCGATTTCCCGTTCGGAGAGCTGGAGCCCCGGCTGGCGGGGAGCGACGCCCTGTTCGTGCCGCTCGGCGAAGGGGAGGCAGCGGTGGAGTCCCTTCCCCCGCTCGAGCCCCGGCTGCTCAGACGGGACGAGGCCGATCTCCGCCTCGATCCGGACGGCAGCGTGTCCGGCCGCGTCCTCGTCGAGTTCCGAGGAAGCCTCGCGGCGCACACCCGCCGGCTGTTGGAAGGCGTCCCCCGCAATCGCCTGCCGGAGGTCTACCAGGCGCTGGCGGGCGACCTGTTCCCGGGAGCGGCCGTGCACGACGCCGACACGGACGGGACCGGCGACCCGGAGCGGCCCCTCCGGTTGACGCTCGAGATCGGCGGCGGGCGGTGGCCCAGGCGGACACCGTCGGGGTTCGCCCTGCCGGTGGTGCTCGAACCGATGAACCTGCTGGGCGAGTACGCCTCGCTCGAGCGGAGGCGGCAGCCGCTGCTCTACGACGCGACCGCCCTGCAGCGGGAGGAGATCCGCCTCACCGTCCCCCCGGGTCTCCAGATCCGGGACGTGCCGGCGCCCGTCGAACTCTCGGGGCGTTTCGGATCCTACCGGCTCGAAGTCAGCGCGGAAGGGCGCGTCGTGTCGGTGGTGCGGGAGGTTCTGCTCCCGCCCCAGCGCGTCGAACCCGAGGACTACCCCGAGTTTCGGCGGCTGGCCATGGAGGTCGCCCAGGCCGAGCGCGCCGAGATCGTGCTCCAGGCCCCGTCCCCGTCGCTGGCCCCGCGCGGCGACGGGGAGGAGCGGCAAGGCGCCGCCGGGGAGCGGAGACTTCCCGACCCGCTCGACTCCGGGGCTCCGTGAACCGCGGCAGGCTTCAGCGGGGGATCGATGCGAGACAAGAAACGGCCGGGAGTCGGTTCGGTCGCCCCGCCCTGGATCGATGCGACCCGCCGCTCCCGGCCTCGTCCATCAACCTGGCGCTACTCTACGCCGCTCCCCTGCCCGGCACCCTGACTTCCATCAAGCTCGCAGGTGACATCGGTTATCGGGCCCGGCCGGCGGCATAACAAAGCGGAGGCCTTCCGGCCTCCGCCTTGGATGGATCGGAGTGGGACGACCGATCAGCCGAACAGGCTGCGGATCGCATCCGCCGTCTTGTTGCTGATCACGATGCTGTCGGAGAGCGTGAAGGTGTCGCGGACGGCGCTGAACTGGGTGCCCGCGTCGGCGAACGCGCTGTTCGCCGCATCCACGGCTCCGCTCACGTCCACGTCGCCCGTGTTCTGGTCCACGACGCTCTGCAGGACGTTCGCCATCGGCGAGTCCGTCGCCAACAGCTCCTGAACGAAGCTCCACAGCCCCACGCTCGGGGCGATGCGGCTCTCCAACTCCTCGACCTTCAGTTTACGGCTCATCCAGACTCTCCTCCGGCATGCCGTGATGCATGCCCATGGACGGGTCCGGGGCTTTCCGGCCCGTGTCGAACGGAACGGCGCCCCGCCGGGGGTCGCGGGGCATCCCGTCCGGCGGACAAGCAAGACGCGGGCCATGCGCCGCCGGCGCCGGAAACCGGCGCATTCGTCCGCCGGCGTTCGGCGGGACGGATCCCGGCAGCCGCGGGTCCACCGCCACGTGGACGCGGCCACGATTCCGCGCTTCCCCGTTTCGAATTGGAACACCGCGCGGCTACAGGAGCGACACGTCGACCAGGCGGAGCAGCCGCCGAACCAGGAGCCGCGCGGCCGGCATCCGCCCCGCCACGATCTTGGCTGCCCCGGTCATTCCCGGACGGAGCAGCCCGTCCGGGTCCTCCACGCGGCAACGCACGCGGAAGGCGGCGCGGCCGAGGGCATCGCGCTCCGCCACGGGGGCGATCTCCTCGACGACGCCCCGGAAGCGCCTCCCGGGGAAGGCGGTGAACCGGAGCTGCACCTCCTGTCCCACGCGCACGTCGCCGATCTCCGCTTCGAGAACCATGACCTCGGCCCGCAGTCGGGACGGATCGGCGATTTCGAGGAGCACGCCGCCCGCCGGAATACGTTCCCCCAGCCGCTCCGAGAGGTCGCTCGTCACGACGACGCCGGAGACGGGAGCGCGGAGATCGAGGGCCGCCTTGCGGCGCTCCAGGTCACGCTGCTTGGCCTCGAGCCGCTCCACCTCGGCTCGCCGCGCTTGGATCTCCTCCGGCCTCGGGCCCTTCTCGAGAAGGCGCGCCTGCTCGAGCGCCGAGCGCAGCGCGCCCTCCCGGACCGCCAGCTCTTTCGACACCTGCTCGAACTGGTCGGCGGCGACCAGACCCTCCGAGCGGAGTCGCGCCAGGCGCGCGACGCGGGAGCGCAGGTGCTCCACCTCCGCTTTCGCGGCGCGGACCCGCTCGCGCGCCTGCTGCACCTGCTCTTTCTGCGGGCCCCGCTCGAGCAGCGCCAGTTCCGCCCGCGCCCGCTCGATCTCGGCCCGGGTCACCTCGAGTTGAGCCTCGATGCCGGCCGGGTCGAGTTGCGCCACCAGCTGGCCCGCGCGGACCTCGTCGCCCTCGCGCACCAGCAGCCGCGCGAGGTTGCCCGGCTCCTCCGCCCTCACGGCGACCCGCGTCGCCGCCTCCAGGGTCGCGGGACCGGAGACCTTCAGCGTCAGCGGGACGAGGCCGGCGGCGCCGAGCGCGGCTGCGGCCGCCGCGACCCCGGCGAATCCGCGCCCTCCCGCGGCCGCGAGCCTTCGCCCGAGCGCGCTCCCGGCCGACCGGAGGGGACGGCGCAGGAGGTACAGGGCGAACGCGGCGAGCGCCGCCGGTCCCCAAAGGCCGGCCATTCGGGCCGCGACCGCACCGGCACCGCGAAGAAGAATCCCCAGGATGGCGAGGATGTAGGCCGCCGACAGGAGACCGTACAGGGCGAGGAAAAGGCGGGTTCTCGGTTTCCGCGGCGCCCGGCCCGCCGCGCGGAGGCCGAACCCGCCCAGAACGAACCGCAGGGCCTCGATCCGGAGGTTCGGAACGCCGGACAGGTCCGACAGCACGTAGTAGCCGTCGAGCCGCATCAAGGGGTTGAGATTGAGCAGGAAGCTGAACCCGGAGGCCGCCACCACGGTCAGCGCTGCGGTCTCCGCCGGACCGGGCGGCAGGAGCCGCCACGCGAGGAGGGCGAGGGCGGCAGCCAGCAGGTCCCACAGGGGGCCCGCCAGCCCGACGAGGGCCCGGCGCCGCCGGTCGCGGAAGAGCCAGGCGTCCGAGACATCGACGTAAACCGCGGGAAGGAAGAAGAGGATCAGCAGGATTCCGAGCTCCGGCACCTTGCCGCCGTAGTGCTTGCAGGTCAGCCCGTGCGCCGACTCGTGGACCGCGGTGAGGGCCAGGAGCGTGACGAGAAGAGCACCCGCTGCGCCCGCCCGGCCGAGGTCGGGCATGGCCGCCCCGATCTCGGCCGCGTGCCGGACCGCCACCAGACCGGCCGCCGCGAGCACCAGCCCGTAGACGACGGCGAAGCCCCTGGTCCACACGAACCTCAGCGCCGGCTCGACGGCGCCGAACCACCGGTCGGGATCGAGGAGCGGAATCTGGTAGTACAGGGCCGAGCGCCGCCGCTTTCGTGCGGTTCGCTCCCGCGCCTGCTCGTGCGCCGCGCCGGTCTGGAGCAGGAGCTGCCGGATCGCGGCTGCGCGCCGGTTGTTCGGGTTGGCGGCGAGGATCTCGTCGAACGCCCGCAGGGCCGCCGCGAACCGGCCGGCCCGCAGCAACGCCGCCGCCTCGTCGAACTTCCGGGCCTCCTCGGGCGGTCTGCGGACCACCGCCGTGCCCGGCGGCGGGGGCTCGTCCGCGGAGCGGAAGCGGAACCCGCCCGCCTCGAGCGCCGCGACCACCTGCCGCCCGAGTGCCGGCGCGCAGGCGGGGAGTTTCGGCCCGCCGCCCTCGACCAGATCCTTGTCGCGGAGGGTGTCGATGAACTCCTGGATCTCCTCGAGCGAGAACTCCTCGCCGAAGCGCGAGGCGAGCTCGACCTGGATGTCGACGGGGGTGTGGCGGCCGTCGAGCAGTTCGAGGATGGCTCCCTCCAGCTCGTCGAACCGGAAGTACTTGCGCCGCCGGGGGTCCTTGACCACCCGCCCCCTTCCGGTCTCGCCGTCCGGCATCACCAGAAGGTCGCGCCGCAGCCGGGGCTGCGCGGAGGGATCCCGTTCGGTCACCGTCTTCCCCGCTCCGCCGCGATCACTCCGGGCTGGTGACGCGGGCCCGGACCAGATAGTACCGTCCGCTCCGGGTCGGCTTGATGAGGCCCTCCTCGACCACGTCCCCCTCGAAGAGGTCCTCGAGCACGGCCCCCTCCTCCCCGTCGAGCACGATCTCCGCCTCTTCCGGCACCTCGAAGACCACCCGTCCTCCCTCCGGGTCGCGGATGGCGAGGGTGCGGCTTTCGAGGTCGATGCCGACGATCGTCCCGGTGATGTGGATCTCGTCCGGCACCGGCGCCGCGAACAGCGCCGGTGCCCCCAAGAGCACCACCGCGACGGCTCCGATCCGCCATGGACCCAGGCTCATCGCTCTTCCTCCCGGCCGACCGGCGGCACCCGCCGCCGTCCCGGCCCGAATATCGCCCCGCACGCCGCGCACGGCCAGCCCGCCGGTCGAAAAGCCCTGCCGGGCGGGGCGTTTCGCCGTATGCGAAACGTGATACAAATGGCCCGGCCAGCCCGCCGGGGAGGCGGCGGGGGCCTTCGGGGGATACGCCATGCTCAGGTTGCTTTCGTCCGTGCTGCTCGGCGCTCTGCTTCTCGCCGCCCCGGCCGCGTACGCCGATGGGGCTTTCGACCTGGAGGTGAGGCTCGATCTCGGCGGTGACGTCGGCGCGCGCCTCCGGGCCGGGGACCGGCTGCAGGTCATCCTGAGGCCGCAGGTGCAGTACGGGAGACTCTCCGAGCCGGGCGAGCCCACCGTGCTGGAGCGGGAGTTTCGGCCGGGAACCACGAGCGAGACCGTCCGCTTTTTCCGCGCGCTCGATCCCGACCAGATCTATCGGCTCGAGCTCCGTCTCCTCCGGACCGACGAGCGGGGACGCCTCCGGGAAGTGCGGTACTTGTCGGCCCTGCACAAGCTCCCGACGACCTCGGTCACCGAGGCGATCCGGGTGCGGCTGCACCGGGGCGATACCCGCGATGCTCGGGACAACCACGTCCTGATCACGCGCGATGCGGAAGGGCGGCTCGTGGTCCGGATGTTCACCGCCTAGCGGGCCACCGGCGTCCACCCGCTACCAGCCGCACGTGCGCCCCTCGTTTTCCTGCTCGAGCCAGCGGAGCAGAGGCTCGAAGTAATCGAGGATGGCGGTGGCGTCCATTTCCCGCTCCCCGGTGAGCACCTCGAGCGCCTCCGGCCACGGCCGGCTGCGCCCCATCGCCAGCATCTCGCGGAGCCGCCGCCCCGCCTCTTCGTTGCCGTAGATCGAGCACCGGTGCAGGGGCCCGGGATCGCCGGCGGCGCGGCACAAGGCCCGGTGGAACTGGAACTGGAGGATGTCGGCCAGGAAGTAGCGCGTGTAGGGGGTGTTGGCGGGGATGTGGTACTTCGCCCCGGGATCGAAGTCTTCCTCCGTGCGGGCGATGGGGGCGGCCACACCCTGGTACTTCTCGCGCAGCTCCCACCAGGAGGCGTTGTAGCGCTCGGGCGGGGTTTCCCCCGAGAAGACCTTCCACCGCCACTGGTCGATCATCAGACCGAACGGAAGGAAGGCCACCTTGTCGAGCGCGAGCCGCATCAGGTAGCCGAGATCGGCGTCCTCCCCGGGGAGCTTGTCGAGCAGTCCGATCTGCTGGAGATAGGCGGGAGTGATCGACAGCGCGATCGTGTCGCCGATCGCTTCGTGGAATCCGTCGTTGGCGCTGTCGCGATACAGAGGGGGCTGGGCACTGTAGGCCCGCTGGTAGTAGTTGTGCCCGAGTTCGTGATGGATGGTGACGAAATCCTCCGCGGTGACCTCGATGCACATCTTGATGCGGAGGTCGTTCTCCATGTCGATGTCCCAGGCGCTCGCGTGGCACACCACGTCGCGGTCGCGCGGCTTGCGGAACAAGGAGCGCTTCCAGAACGTCTCCGGGAGCGGGTCGAACCCGAGCGAGGAGAAGAAGCGCTCGCCGATGCGGACCATCTCGAGCTCGTCGACGCCCCGCTGCCGCAGCAGCGCGGTGAGGTCGTAGCCGGGGTCCGCCGCTGGCGGCGCGACGAGGTCGTAGATGTTCGACCAGCTCTGCGCCCACATGTTGCCGAGCAGGTGCGCGGGGATCGGGCCGTCCGGCGGAACGATCTCCTCTCCGTAGCGCTCGGCCAGGCGGCTCCGGACGTAGCAGTGGAGCTGCACGTAGAGCGGCCGCACCTGCTCCCAGAGCCGCTCGAGTTCCCGCTCGAACTCCTCCGGCGGCATGTCGTATCCGGACCGCCACATGGCGCCGAGATCCTCGAACCCCAGCTCGCGCGCTCCCTCGTTGCCGAGTTCGACGAAGGTCCGGTACAAGGGCCGCATCGGCCGGGAGATCGTTCGCCAGCCCGCCCAAGCGTCGAGCAGTTCCTTCGGATTGCGGCTCTCGGCCAGCACACGGGACAGCTCCTGGAGATCGAGGCAGCGGTCCGGCTCGGGACACCATTTGCCTTTTCCGTACAGGCTCGATAGTTGGGCCGCGACCTCAGCCAGCCGCTTCTGCTTGGCCGGGTCGCTCGGCGCCGCGAGCGGGAGGGACAGCTTGATCAGCTCGAGCTTCCGGGCGACGTCGGGATCGAGATCGAGCCCCGAGAACCGAGTCGCCTGGAGGGCCAGCTCCCGGGTCAGGGCCATCAACCGTGCGTACGCTTCGGCTTCGAGGATCTCGGTGTCCTCGGTGATGAAGTTCTCCTTGACCCAGGAGGTCCGCTCGTTGCGGACCCACTCGTCGAGCAGCCGCTTCTCGGCGTCGGCGACGAAGGCCGCGGCGCCGTCGGGGGTTCTCGGAAACGGGGACTCCGCCTGGCGGCAGCAGCCGGACGAAACAGCCAGCGCCGCCGCCAAGGCGGCGATCGGAAGCCACCGGTGCAGTGCGGGGACGGACATGGCGAACTCCTCTCGGGCGGGAGGGTCGTCGCGGAAAATCGCAGTATAGCCAGCCCCGTCACCTCGGGGGGACCAGGTCGGCGGCGACGGGCAGGTGGTCGGCCGCTCGGGCGGTCGCCGCGCAATCCAGCGGCTCCCCGGACAGCGGCATGAAATCTCCCGGCGGCGGGTCGTCGACCCCGTCGTCACGGCACCCGTCGTAGACCACCGCCCGTTCGACCCGGATCCGCTCCTCGACCCACAGCAGGTCGATCCGGCGCCGCGTCGGCGGGTGGGTCACGACCTCGTTCGGGGCGTCCTCCCGCACCGCCCTCACCAGCCGGAACCCCCTCTTGTGGAGCTCCGAGAATGGTGCCCCCCCGATCGGAAGCCGGAGATCGGCTCCCAGCCGGAAGGTGGGCGGGAGTCCCGGTGGGATCCGCCGGAACGTGCGCCCCGCGCCGGTGAACCGGGGATCCTCGTTGAAGTCGCCGGCGACGACCAGGGCCGCTTGCGGCGCCGCCCTGCGGAGCCGATCGATCGCCTGTCCGAGCCGCCGGGCTTCGATCCGCCGGCGGAAGTCGTTCGCCGCACCGCCCCCGGCCTTCCAGTGCACGGTCACGGCGACGAGGTCGGCGCCCCGCCCCCGGATCCGGCACGAGAGGATGTCGCGCCCGATGTCGTTCGCCCGGGGGTCGCCGGCGAGCGTCGCGGCCGACCAGGAGCGGCTCTCGACGATCGGGCTTCGGGAAAGGCAGGCGGAGCGCAGCCCCCCGGAGAGGGTGCCGTGCACCTCCGAGAGGGCAAGGTCGGCGTAGCCGGTGGCCTCGGCGAGGCGCCGCACGCGCCTCGGGCCGTCGTCCTCGGTGATCTCCTGGACCAGGACGAGATCGGCGCCGAGCCGGCGGAGCACCGCGACCAGCGCCCGCCACGATGCCGAGCCGGGCCGCCCGAGGCCTTCCACGTTGTAGGTGGCGACCCGGATCGACTCGGCGGGAGGAGGCTCGGGCGCGGTCGCCGCTCGGCAGGCGAACGCTGCCAGGGCGAGGAGCAGGACGCTGGGGGCTCCCGGGCGTCGCCGCATGGTGGCCCTCTCGTTACGATCGGGGCGGCATCGCGCCGCCGGACGGGCGATATTGCCACGGCGACGGCGCGGCGGACGAGATGGCCCCGAACTCCCCACTCGATGCGGTCGATGGCCGGACCCTCGACGCGGTGGTCCTCGGCGGCGGCATCTCCGGGGCCGCCACCGCCCGGGAACTCGCGGCCCGTGGCTACGAGGTGCTGCTCGTCGAGCCGAGGGACATCGGGTGGGGGACCTCGGGGCGCTCGTCGCGGTTGGTCCACGGGGGCCTCCGGTACCTCGCCTCAGGGAAGGTGGGGCTGGTGCGCCGGGCCCTCCGGGAGCGGCTGGCCCTGGTCCGGGCGGCCCCTCACCTCGTCAGGCCGTGCCCGTTCGTCCTTCCCCTCTACGACGACGATCCGTTGCCCTGGCGGGCGGCGGCCGCCGCCGGCTTGGCCCTGTACGACCTGCTGGCCCGTCCCCGGTACGGGTGGCCGCCGCCGCGGGAAATCCGGCCCGACCAGGCGCGGATCCTCATTCCCGGCCTCGAGCTGCGGGGCGTGCGGCGAATCCATCTCTACCATGACGGCGTCACCGACGACCGCCGGCTGACGCTCGCCACGGCCCTCGACGCCGCGGCGGCGGGTGCCGTCCTGGCGACGCGCTGCGAGGCAGGAAGCCTCGAACCGCTTCGTGGCGGGATCGCGCGCCTGTCGGTTCGCGACCTCGTCACCGGGGAGAGCACGTCCGTCGAAACGCGAGCCCTGATCAACGCGACGGGGCCGTGGTGCGACCGCACCCGGGACCGACTCGGTCTCGAGGGGCGGCCGTTGCTGCGCCCCTCGCGCGGGGCGCACCTCGCCGTGGAAGGGCGGATCGACGCCGCGGCGCTGCTGAGGCATCCGCGCGACGGCCGGATCGTTTTCCTCGTGCCGGCCGCGTGCGGCTTCCTCGCGGGAACCACGACCGGGGACGACGGCTGTCCGCCCGACGAGGTTCGCGCGACGGAGGAGGACCAGGCCTACCTCCGCGAGTTCCTCCATGCGGCCCTCCCGGGAGGGCACGGCCGGGTGCGCGCCGCCTTCGCCGGCCTGCGTCCGCTCGCCGCCGGACGCGGTCACCCCGACCGGTTGAGCCGCGACGCACGGATCGTCGTCGAGCGCTCGGCGGGCGTTCCGGTGATCCATCTGGTCGGCGGCAAGCTGACGCTCCATCGAGACATGGCGCGGAGGGCCGCCGACCGCCTGGGGCGCCTCGTCCCCCCCACCGGCCGGCCCCGGCC
>RFHH01000115.1 GCA_003696075.1 Acidobacteriota bacterium | reverse complement strand
GAACGAGGGAGAGGATCCATGAAGCGTCGCGCGCTGCTGGCCGCCGCCGCATTCGTCTCGCTGTCCGTCCTCGTGCCTCCGGCTCACGCTGGGAACCACTCCGCGGCCTCGAAGATCGACCCGGAGCTGCAGCGCGTACTGGAAAGCGCCGCGCCGGGGGAACTGATTCCCGTCTACTTCGTGCTCGCCGATCAGCTCACCGGACCGGCCCTGCGGGCGCACGCCGCGGGCGTGCGCGACCGCGCCGAGCGGCGCCGCCGGATCGTCGGCGCGCTGAAGGCGCACGCCGAGCGCACCCAGGCGCGCTTGCGCGGTGAGCTGCGGGCGCTGGCGGCCGCGGGCGCGGCGCGCCGCGTGCGGTTCCTCTGGATCGGGAACGTCGTCGCCGCGGACCTCACGGCGGCCGACATCCGCCGCCTGGCGGAGCTGCCCGAGGTGGCGCGGGTGCGCCACTCGCCGAAGCGGCCGGTCTTCCTCGGCGAGCCGGCCTGCCTCGAGCTGCCGGCGGCGCAGGCTTCGCTGGCCCCCGGTCAGGCCACCGAGATCGAGTGCGGCGTGTCGCTGATGCGCGCTCCCGACGTGTGGAACGATCTGGGCATCACCGGCGAGGGGGCGGTGGTGGCGATGATCGACTCCGGCGTCTGCTGGTCGCACCCGGACATCGTGAACCAGATCTGGGTCAACCCGGGAGAGGACCTCGACGGCGACGGGGTGGTGATGGATCCGGACGATCTCAACGGCGTCGACGACGACGGCAACGGCTACGTCGACGATCTGATCGGCTACGACATCGACAACCGGGATCACGACCCCGACGACGGCGATGGCCACGGCTCCCACACTGCGGGAACGGTCGCCGGCGACGGAACCAGCGGCACGCAGGCCGGTATGGCGCCGGACGCCCGCCTGATGGTTCTGCGTGTCGGCCTCACCACGTCGGACGAGCCGGACGTGTGGGAGGCGATGCAGTACGCGGCCGACAACGGGGCCGACCTGATCTCGATGAGCCTCGGCTGGAAACACTCGTGGAACCCGGACCGCGCGACCTGGCGCACCAACTGCGAGAACACGATCGACGCCGGCACGGCGATGGTGATCGCGGCGGGCAACGAGGGCGCCGGGAACGAGCCGGACAATGTCCGGACCCCCGGAGACGTGCCCCGGGTGATCACCGTCGGCGCCGTCGATTGCAACGACGCCATCGCGAGCTTCTCGTCGCGGGGGCCCGTGACCTGGCAGGACGTCCCGCCCTGGAACGACTGGCCCTATCCGCCGGGGCTGACCAAGCCGGACGTCTCGGGTCCCGGCGTGAACACCAAGAGCCACTACTTCTGCTCCGGGTACACCTACAAGTCGGGGACGTCGATGGCCACGCCGCACGTCGCCGGGGCGGCGGCGCTGATGATCTCGAACAACCCCGGTCTGACGCACGACGACATCAAGCAGATCCTGGAGGACACGGCGGTCGATCTGGGCGATCCGGGCAAGGACAACGTCTACGGCTCGGGGCGCGCCGATGCCTACGAGGCGGTGCTGGCGTCGGCGACCTCCGACGGGATCGTCCGGATCAAGGAGTCGGTCGCCACCTGCTCCGATCTGCTGCACATCACCGTGTCGGACGCCGATCTCAAGGGGACGGGCACCGTGGACGTGGAGGTCTTTTCCGGCGCCGAGCCGTCGCCGGAGATCGTCACCCTCACCGAGAGCTCCGCGGGATCGGGCGTCTTCCGGGGGGAGATCGAGACCGACCCCGGCCCGCCCGCGCCCGACGGAAAGATCCAGGTCGTCCATGCGGACACGGTCACCGCTCGCTACATCGATGCGGACGACGGGAAGGGCGGCACCGACGTGCCGAAGACCGACACGGCGACGACCGACTGCCGGTCCCCCGCGATCAGCGACGTGCACACGACCGACGTGACGGACACGTCGGCGGTCGTCCGGTGGACGACGGACGAGTCGTCGGACAGCGTCGTCGACTACGGCGAGGGCATCCCGCCGGACCAGCAGGCGAGCGACCCGTCCCTGGTGACCGCGCACGCCGTGACGCTGTCCGGGCTCTCCGAGTGCACCGTCTACTACTACAGCGTGTCGAGCGCGGATCGTTTCGGGCAGAGCGCGACCGACGACAACGCCGGACAGTATTACCGGTTCGAGACCTACGGAAACTTCCCCGACATCGGCCTGGCGCCCTGTCACGAGGGGAGGGTGACGCTCGACAAGGATCCCGTCTCCTGCAGCGACACCCTCGGGGTCAGCGTCAACGACCTCGATCTGAACCGGGACAGCAGCGCCGTCGAGACGGTCGTCGTGCACGTGTTCTCCTCGACCGAGCCCGACGGCGAAGCGATCACCCTGACCGAGGAGAGCGCGAACAGCGCGCGGTTCTCGGGGACGGTCGACCTCGCGCCGGGGCCGGCGATCCCGGGCGACGGGCTGTTGCAGGTGGCGGACGGCGATTTGATCACGGCGAGCTATTTCGACGAGGACGACGGGACCGGATCGTCGCGATGGGCCAGCGACACGTCGAAAGCGGACTGCCGGGGCCCGGAGATCCGCGACGTGCGCGTGAGCTGGATCGGCCGAACGAGCGCGACGCTGACCTGGACGACGTCGGAGCCGGCGACCACGCACGTGGACTACGGCCCGACGCCGGCCCTCGGTGCGGCATACGACGATCAGACGCTGGCGACCCAGCACGAGGCACGTCTTTCCGGCTTCGACGAATGCGGGCGCATCTACTTCACCGTCTCCGGCACCGATGCCTACGGAAACAGCTCGTCGGCCGACGCCGGTGGGGAGCCGTTCGCGTTCAACACCGATTTGATCCCCGGCCTGTACTACTTCGACGACTTCGAGGGTCCCGGCAACTGGACCCTGGGCAGCGAATGGGAGATCGGCACGCCCCAGGGGAAGGGTGGCAGCAGCGGGCCTCCCGATCCGGACGGTGCTTTCGCCGGGAGCGGCGCTTTGGGCTTCGACCTCTCGGGGCAGGGCTCCTGGCCCGGCGACTACGAGCCCGGCATCCAGACATCCACGGCTTCGCCCCACATCGCCTGCTCGAACTGCACCAACACCGTGCTGATGTTCCGGCGCCATCTCGCGGTGCACAGCGGGGACGAGGCGGCGGTGGAACTCGTCGGCACCGGCGACAGCATGCTGGTCTGGCAGAACAACGGGGCGACCGTCACCGATTCCTCCTGGACGTTGCAGAAGTACGACGTCTCGGGATTCGCCGACGGGATGCCGGTGCTCCAGATCGTGTTCCGGCACCGCACCAACTCCTCGATCCAGTACAGCGGCTGGAACGTCGACGAGATCGCGCTCAAGGACGGCTCGCTGCCCGACTTCGCGGCGTGCGGCGGCTGCGGCGGAGCGCCGTCGTTCGCGGGCGTGAAGTCGGTCCGCGACCCGGACGCGTGCGCGCCGGGCGGCCTGGAAGTGTCGTGGGACGAGGCGGCGGCCTGGGGCACCGGCTCCGCCGGGACCTACGCGATCTACCGCTCGACCGATCCGCAGTTCGTCCCGGACGCCACCACCCTCGTCGCTTCCGGCGTCACGGGGACGACCTGGACCGACGCCTCGGCGCCCGAAGGGACGACGGTGCACTACATCGTCCGCGCGGAGAACGACGAGACCTGTGGCAGCGGACCGGCGAACGGTGGCCTCGTCGACGGGAACCTGGTCCGGCGGTCGGGCGTGGAGACCAGCTCGCGGCCGCCCGCCGACTCGCCGGGCGACTCGCTCCGCGCGGGACGTTGGGGCCATGCCCACGTGCGGCTGACGTGGAACGCCGCGTCGGGCGCCTCGTTCTATCGGGTTCTGCGGGGCGCGCGGCCGGACCTGTCGGACGGCATCGTCATCGGCGAACCGGCGGAGCCGCGTTTCGACGACGAAGGAGCGCTCACGGACGCGCGCGCCTACTTCTACCGGGTGGTCTCGGTCAACCCGTGCGGAGCCGAGACCCCGTGACGCGCGCCCGGAGCGGCGGGCGCTCCGGGCGGCGCGCGGGCGGTCTCACGGCTGGAGAGCGGCGAGGATCTCCGGGTTCTCCTCCTCCATCGCCAGGACGGCGTGGCAGAGGTCGCAGTCTCCCGAGATCGTCTCGCCGTCCTCGGTGGCGTGCTCGTCGTCGTGGCAGCGGAAGCATCCGGGCGACGATTCGTGGCCGAGGTTGTCCGGATAGGTGCCCCAGGTCACCTTCATCGAGGGGAACACGTTGCGGCAGTAGATGTCGCCGAGCGCCGACGCCGCTCGCTCGATCGCGTCCCGCGCCGACTCGAACAGCCTGGGGTAGTTCTCGCGGTAGAAGGAGGTGATCTGCTCGGCGATCCCGGCCCGGGCCGCCTCGTGCGAGGGGTACTCGGTCCGGAGCGCGCGGATCCCCTCGCGCACGATGAAGGGCAGATCTCGGGGAATGTCCCCGGCGACGATCGCCCGGCTGATCTCGTCCTCCGGGGTGCCGTAGATGTGCGTCGGGCGGTTGTGGCAGTCGATGCAGTCCATCACCCGCCACTCGAGTTCGGTGCCGTCGGGCGGGGGCTCGGGACCGCGAAACCTTTTCACCGACCCATCGGCGCGCATCAGCTCCACCTCGTAGATGGTCTGACGCTTGGCGTCGGCGAGGTAGCGGACGGTGATGCCGGGATCGACGTGCCAGTGGATACCGTGGGAGTTGGCTCCCTGCGTCCCGCCGACCCTCAGGAGCAGCATCGTCGTCAGCTCGGTGTTCTTCTCGTCGGTGTCGAAGCGGGTGATGCGCTTGAGTCGGTCACCGACGAACTTGCTGGGCCAGTGGCACTGCTCGCAGGTGTCGCGGGCCGGGCGCAGGGAGTGCACCGGGGTCGGAATGGGCCGCGGGTACAGGTCGAGGGCGGTGGCGACCACCTGCCAGCTTCCCGACAACTTGGACTTCACGAACCAGTCCGCTCCCGGGCCGATGTGGCAGGTGACGCACTTGACGCGCGCGTGCGGGGAGCGCTGGTAGGCGGTGTACTCCGGCTCCATCACCGAGTGACACGAGCCGCAGAACTCCGTGGAGTCCATCACGTGGACGCCCTTCACCGTCGCGGTGGAGATGATCACGATGTTCACCACGGTGAGCAGGAGCACCACCACCGCGACCGCGCGCGTCCGCGCCCGGTTCAGATCGATCACCGGGAAGGTCGGCAGCGGGACTCCGACCCGCCGCTTGAGGCTCCGGCGGTGGAGCACGATCCCGATCGGGATCAAGAGCAGACCCGCGCCGAAGATCGCGGGGAGGATCAGGTAGGTGACGATCCCGATGTAAGGGTTGGGGATGAACCCGAGCTGCTCGAGCACGAACATCGTGATGATCAGCACCGCGGAAGCGGTGGTGATCGCCGCTCCCACGAGGCTGGTCCGGTTGCCGAGCGAACGGAAGAGCGTCTTGAACATGGTCATCGTCTCCACCGGCGCGCCGCCGCACCCCGGCCGCGGGGGCGGGGCGGGCGGAACGCCGCTGCGATGGGGTCGGGACTGCGCGCCGCGGCACCGGCCGCGGCGCCGGGAATCAGGAGGAGGCCGCGCCGCGCCCGGCCGGGGAAGGGCGGCGGGCCAGCCGCGGCGCGGCGATCAGGGCGAGGCCGAACATGGCGAGCGAAAGGACGAGCGTGGCGGGCCGGCCCACCCGCAGATCCTCCAGAAGCAGCTTGACGCCCCCCACCGTCAGGGCCGGGTAGAGCAGCCATCCCGCCACGGCGAAGCGCGGCGCGCGCCCCAGTCCCGCCGCAGCGAGGGCGAGCGCCGCCAGCGCGGCCGTTCGGAGGGTCGACAGCCACGCCGCGCCCGCTCCGGCCGCGGAGGCGATCGCCAGGACGGCCAGCGCCGCCGCTCCGGCGAGGACCAGGGCGACGACGAACAGGCGGCCGACGTTCAGCGGCGTGCTCCAGCCGCGGTCGGCGCCGCGCAGCGGCGGGAGCGAGCCCACCGCCCCCAGCACCAGGGCCGCGATGCAGGCCGCCCCGGGGGCGCCCGCCCCGGGATGCGGGGCGAACAGACCTCGGTGGATCGTCCCGAGGAGTCCGGAGGGAGCCGCCGCCGCCAGGAGGAGGAGCAGTCCCGACGCCGCGCGAAGGCCGCCCGCGCCGTCCCGCGAGAGGTGAAGAAGGGCCGCCCCGGCCGCGGCCAGGCCGATCGCCCGCGGCCCCGCGGGTAGCGTCAGCCACGCGGCCCAAACGACGAGCGCCAGGCCGAGGAAGGCGAAGCCCCGCCTCGCGGTCTCGGTCCGCGCGCCTCGCCGCCCGGCCGCCAGGGTGGCGGAGAAGGCGAGGAGCGCGACGAGCGCGCCCGCGGTTCCCAGGGCCCACCGCCTCGGGGCCGGCACCAGCCACGGTGCGCCCGCCACCGCGACCGCTGCGGCGGTGGCGAGCTGGGCGATCTCGATCGCTCCGAGTTCGCCTCCCAGCCAGCCCGCCCGGATTCCGCCGCCGGCCAGGGAGAGGGCCAGGAAGATCAACTCGACCGCCGCGAGCGCCTCGGGCTCGAACAGGTGCCGGACGCGCTCCGAGGGGCCGAGCGTGGCGATGGCGGTCATACCGGCGAGCGTGATCGCGGCCACGTAGGTGGCGAGGGAAGCGAGCACCGTCCATCGCCGCGAGTAGCCGAGCCACTGAGCCACCGCCGCCAGGCCGACGAGCACGAGGGCGTACGGGACGAAACGCTGCGTGGCCACCGCCAGCGCCCAGGCGGTCGCCACCGCCGCGGAGGTCATCGTCCAGGCCAAGCCGCGCAGATGCCGCCGCCAGGCGAGCAGCAGCGCTCCGCCCGCGGCGATCGACAGGGCCACCGCTCCCTGCGTGGGCGTGAGGAAACCGAACTTCGCCGTCGCCTCCCCGACCAGGGGGAAGGCGATCAGTGCGGTCGCCAGTCCGTGGAACCCGGCCGAGAGTCGGTCGTCCCGCGCGGCCGCCCGGTCGGCCATGACGAGCCAGACCAGCGCGTAGGCGATCCCCAGCGCCGTGCCGGCCTCCTGCGGCAGGACACCCGACTCGGTGAGAGCCCTCCAGGCGAAGGCTCCGGCGAGGACGACGAACGTGCGGCCGGTGAGCGCCAGCCACGCGGCGGGCCGCGGCCCCCGGCTCCGGGTCGGCGGGGCGGCGGTCTCCGGGACCTCGGCGACCGTCCAGGCCTCCGGCCCGGCGGCGGCCAGCGCCTCGACCCGGCGCTCGATCCGATCGAGACGCCTTTCCAGCTCCGCGACCCGCTGCTCGAGATCCGGCCGGTTCCCGCTCACAGCGCCTCCCGGTCTCACCGGCGCGGCGCCGCACCGCCGGGGCCCCGCCTCCGGGTGCCGGTAAGCCTAGCGCCGCGGCCGGGTTCGAGTCGACGGGCGCCGCTGCCAGCGCACGGCACCCGAGCCCGACCGCGCGCCCCGCCGAGGCGGTCGCGCGGAAGCGCCCGTGGACCACGGCCGGAAGCGCCCGCGTCACGCCACCACTCCCCGCGGCGGTTCGATGCCGCCGCGCGCCGGCACACCCGCCGCGGGCCAGGGAGGGTGCCGCTGGTTCGCTCGCAGAGGTTCTTACTAACTAGTATGTCATGACCATGGGCCCGCGCCACCCCCGGCGAACCGGCCGGGTGCGAGCCCACACGCCCGTTTCCCGGCGGCGGCGGATCGCCTTCCCGCGCGCGGCGGAATTGCGACGGGAGGCCGAGCCCGGATGGGATCAGGCCATCGCTCCCTGGCGGAGGCGGGCGAGGGTCTGCTTGACGAGAGCCTTGAGCGTTTCGAACACGCCGATCCCCTTCGGCGCGACCGCTTCGATCACCGGCTCGCCCTTCAGCCGGAGCTTCGCGACCAGCACGTCCACCGGGAGCGCGGTCGGCATGTCGCGCTTGTTGAGCTGGAGGACGTAGGGGAGGGTGGCGAAGTCGAGGCCGTGGGTCTTGAGATGCTCGCGCAGGCCGCGCAGCGACTCGATGTTCGCGTCGAGGCGGGAAGCCTGGGAGTCGGCGACGAACGCGACCCCGTCGGCCCCCTTGACGATCAGCCGCCGCGAGGCCTCGTAGAAGATCTGTCCGGGGACCGTGTAGAGCTGGAAGCGGACCTTGAACCCGTGGATCGTGCCGAGCGTCAGCGGGAGGAGGTCGAAGAAGAGCGTCCGATCGCTCTCCGTGGCGAGGCTGACCATCTTGCCCTTCGCCTCGGGGTTGGTCTGCTCGTAGATCCACTGGAGGTTCGTCGTCTTGCCGCCGAGGCCCGGCCCGTAGTAGACGAGCTTGCAGGTGATCTCGCGCTGTGCGTAGTTGATGAACGGCATGCCCCGACCTCAGCTCCCGAACTGGTCCCCGAAGAGGTTGTCGATGTCCTCGTCGGTGATCTCGGGCATTTCCGGGCCGCCGGCCTTCAGGCCGGCCGCGGCCGCACGCGAGCGCGAGACGACCCGTTCCAGCGCCTCCCGGAACATCGGCTCGGCCTGGCGGACGCGGAGCCGCACGAGGCCCAGCGACGACCGCTCGTCGAACGCGATCAGCATGATCGCGATCTCGCCCATCGTCGATAGAAAGAGGTGCTCGCGCTCCCCCTCGTGGTAGAGCGTGGAGAAGCTCGGCTCCCCGATCATCTTGGCCAGCGTCTCGGTGGCGGCGACGTTGCCGGCGGCGAGCGACGCGAGGGCGGTCCGGTCGACGTTCCGGAGCACGCCCGACCAGGCGATCGGCTGCCCGTTGCGGTCGATGACGGCGACGAAGCGCGCGTTCGCCCGGCGCAGGAGATCGTCCGCCAGCCCGGAGATGGCGAGGAAATCCTCTTCGTGGAGGATCAGTTCCGATCCGGCCATCCCGCTCTCTTCGCCTCCCCGTTGCCGCCGCGCGCGGGCGCCTGGCAGGCGCCACCACCCTGCGACGCGGAATCTAGGTCCGGGGCTGGGGTGGGGCAATCCGCCGGCGGGCCGGGGGCTCACTCCCCGGGGGCCAGGCGGCGCCGGCCCTCGAGGGCCTTGGCCAGCGTGGACTTGTCGACGTATTCGAGTTCGCTCCCCACGGGGACGCCGGTGGCCAGCCGGGTCACCCGGACGCCGAGGGGCGCCAGCGCCCGGGCGAGGTACAGGGCGGTCGCCTCCCCCTCCACGGTGGGATTGGTGGCGAGGATCACCTCCTCGACGCCACCTTCTCGGATGCGCCGGATCAGGCTGTCGATGCGGAGCTGCTCGGGTCCGATCGACTGGAGCGGGGCGATCGCGCCGCCGAGGACGTGGTAGCGCCCCCGGTAGACGCCGGATCGTTCGATCGCCGCCAGGTTGTCGGCGTGCTCGACCACGCACAGCAGCGTGGCGTCGCGGCGCTCGTCGCTGCAGATCGCGCAGAGGTCGCCGCCGGAGAGGTTGCCGCAAACGCGGCAGGTGCCGAGCGCCTCGGGCAGCCGCGCGATCGCCTCGCCGAGGGCGCGGACCTCGGCGGCCGGAGCCCGGGCGAGGTGGTAGGCGATCCGCTGGGCCGAGCGCGGCCCCACCCCCGGGAGCCGCCGCAGCCGGTCGGCCAGCTCCGCGATCGGGTCACCCGCCCGGGATCCGCCGGCCACGCCTGCGCGCCCGCTCAGCCGCCGAGGCCCGGGGGCAGGCCGAGCATTCCGGCGAGCGAGGACATCTTCCGCTCGACCTCTCGATCGATCTGGCGCTGGGCATCGGAGACGGCGGCGACGACGAGGTCGGCGAGCATCTCCGCGTCGGCGTCCTCGAGCACCTCCGGGGCGATCGTCAGCGCGAGCAGGTTCTTGTGGCCGTCGACGACGGCCTTCACCACGCCGCCGCCCGCGGTCCCCTCGCGCTGCATGGCGGCGATCTCCTGTTGGACCTGCTGCTGCGCCTGCTGCGCCTTCTGCAGCATCTTCGCCATCTTTCCCATCGACATCGCCATCGAAACGCCTCCGCGCGCCCTTCCGGGCGCCGCCGCCATTATCGCGGCGCCTCCGGCGCGGGGCCATCCGGAGCCGGCGGCCCCTCCGGGCCGGGGAGCGCCTCGCCCCCGAGCAGCACCGCGTCGAAGCGCTCGAAGAGCTCCCGCACGATCGGGTCGCGGCTCGCCCGCTCGAGCGCGTCCCGGTTCCGCGGACGCGCGGCTCCCGGCTCGGCGGTCTCGCCCTCCAGCCGGAATTCGACCGAGGGCGGGGCGCCGCCGAGGACCTCCGCCGCGGCCTTCACGATCGCCTCCCGTGCGGCCGGCGTTTCCAGGCGCGTTTTCCAGAACGCCCGCGAGCGGGCGATCGAGATCACCAGCCGGCCGTCGGCCTCGAGCCGGGCCGACTTCGCCTGCCGCAGGAACGAGCCGACCCTCCCCGTGATCGCCGCCGCCGCCTCGGCCAACCGGGGGAGCAGGGACGCGTCGTCGGGAGGGGCCTGCGGGGCAGACCGCTTGGGGGGCGGCGAAGCCGGAGCGGACGGGCCGGGGGAGCCGCCGCGGCGGCGTGGCGACGCCGGAGCGGGCCCGGGCGGCGCCGGCGGCGCTTGCCGGCCGGCCGGGCCGCTGCCGATCCGCTGCGCCAGCTCCTCGAGCGGGGTGAGGTCGGCCATCGCCGTCATCCGGATCGTCGCGAGATCGAGCAGAACCCGCTGCGGTCCCCCCTGGCGCAGGCGCGCCTCCGTCTCATCGAGGACCTTGCCGAGCCAGACGAGCTGCTCGACGCGGAAGGACTCGAGCTCGTCCGGGGCGATCGGGGGTGCGCCGGGGCGGGAGCCCACCGCCTTCGCCAGGGCGAGCGCCCGCACCCGCTCGAGCGCCTCGGCGGCGAAGCCGCGGAGGTCGTGGCCTTCCCGCTCGACGCCGTCGAGCACCGCCAGGGCCGCGGCCGCGTCCCCTCGGCCGACCGCACGCACGTAGTCCCGGACCGCCTCCTCGGGCACGAGGCCGAGCGCCTCGCGAACCGCCGCCCCGTCGATCGCCTTGCCGGCCAGGGCGCGCACCTGGTCGAGGGCGGACAGGCCGTCGCGGACCGATCCCTGGGCCGCCTTCGCCAGCAGGTCGAGCGCCTCGCCGGTCGGCTCGAGTCCCTCACGCTCGGCGATGCGCGCGAGATGCTCCCGGATCTCGGCGGTCGAGGGGCTCTTGAAGGCGAAGTGGAGGGCGCGCGACTCGATCGTCGCGGGGATCTTGTGCGGCTCGGTCGTGCACAGCAGGAAGACGCACCACGGAGGCGGCTCCTCGAGGATCTTCAGGAGGCCGTTCCACGCCGCCTGGGAGAGCTGGTGCGCCTCGTCGATGATGAAGACGCGGTAACGCCCCTTGCGGCTCGGGGGATACTGAGCCGCCTCGCGCAGCTCGCGCACGTCGTCGATGCCGGTGTGGGTCGCCGCGTCCATCTCGAGCACGTCGAGGGAGCGTCCCTCGGCGATGTCGCGGCAGGCCGGGCAGGCGTCGCAGCAGTCCTCCGCGGGACCCTTCTCGCAGTTGAGGGCCTTGGCGAAGATCCGCGCGATGGTCGTCTTTCCGATGCCGCGAGTGCCCGAGAAGATGTAGGCCGCGGCGAGCTCCCGCCGGGCGGACGCCGCGGCGAGCGCCCGGACCGGGGCCTCCTGCCCGAGGACTTCGGCGAAGCGTTGCGGGCGGTAGGTGCGCGCGAGGGGGCGTCTCGGCACCGCGTCCCTCCGGAAGGGGCGGGCACCACCCGCCCGGGGCGATGGGCGGGAGGCGCGGGTCCACCCCGCCGCCTCCCGATGGAGGGGCCCGACGGCCCTGCGGCACACCCGGCGATCCGCTTACCGCTGCTCCCTTCCGGGCCTGACGGGGTTCACGGGACCGGGTCGCACAGGCGCGAGCCCCACGAGGTCACGCTCTCGCCGGGCGCGGTGCCGGGCCGCTCGCGGCCCGGACATGGCGGAGAGAGTGGGATTCGAACCCACGGTGCGGTTTCCCGCACACACGCTTTCCAAGCGTGCACCTTAAGCCACTCGGTCATCTCTCCGCATCCCGTCCTGGCAGCCCCCAATTATGCCCGAGCCGCCCTCCGGGGCCAGAGCGCTCCGCCAGGTACCCGGCAAAGGCGGCCGCCACATGCCCCACACGGAGCCGCGGCTGTGGCCGGGCGGAGCGCGCTGACCCGGTAGGCTTTCCGATCCCGGAAACCGCGCGCGCAGTCACGTCGAGCCTTGGAACAAAAGGCGCAGAGAACCGTGAGCAACCGCGGCGGCCGCTCGCTGCTGCGGTCAACGTCGCTCGCGGAAAAAGGCCCGCAGCAGCGCCGCCGCCTCGTCCGCGAGCAGGCCGCCCTCGATTTGCGGGCGGTGGTTGAGGCCGTAGAAGCCTCCG
>RFHH01000114.1 GCA_003696075.1 Acidobacteriota bacterium | reverse complement strand
TCCGGCCGCCCTCGGGCGGCCGGAGGAGGCGCGACGCCTCCTGGAGGAGACGCCCGCCGCGTGGCGGGGGATCGCCTGGTCGGTGACTTACGCCTGGGTGGCCCGCCTCGCGGGCGAGCCGGTGGCGGCGGCGCGGGCGCTGGCCCGCGTCCCCGAGGATGTCGCGGAGCGACTCCGGGCCTCGGGCGAGGAGCCGCTGGCTCGCCTCGCCGCGCAGGCCTGGGCTCCGTGAAGAGCTACTTCTTCGCGATCGGGGCCAAGGTGACCGACAGGTCCCGTCCGGCCATCTGGCGCGACCGGTCCTCCGGGATGCCGACGTCCTTCACCGCCTCCACGACGCGATCGAGGACCATCTCCCCGATCTCCGGCCGGCGCATTTCCCGCCGGCGGTACATGATCGTCACCCGGACCTTGTGGCCTTCCTCGAGGAACTTCCTGACCTTGCCGGTCTTCGTTTCGAAGTCGTGGTCGTCGATCGCGGGCCGGTACTTGATCTGCTTGATCTCGACCTGGTGCTGCTTGCGCCGGATCGCCTGCTGCTTTTTCTGCTGCTCGTAGCGATACCGGCCGTAGTCCATGATCTTGCAGACCGGCGGGCGCGCATCCGGAGCGACCTCGACGAGATCGAGACCGCGGGACGCCGCCAGGCGCCGCGCCTCCTCGATCTCGACGACGCCGACCTGTTCCCCGTTTTCGTCGATCAGACGGACAGGACTGATGCGAATGCGCTCGTTGATGCGGACTTGCGGCTCCGTTCTCTCCTGCAGGTAGGGTCTTCTCATCCGCTCTGTGTTTTCCTCCTTCGCGCGGGCGTCGTCCGCGGGCCGTGTGGAACGAACCGTCCGGCCCGGCGTCCGCGCGTGCCGGCGGGCCGGCGGCATCCTACCATCCCCGGACGGCGGGATGCCCGCGAGGGGTAGATACGATCGGACCCCGGGAGAGGTCAAGGTGAATGGCGCGAACCGGATGCTGTCGTTCGGGGCGGGCCCGGCCCGGTGGCCGGAAGCGGTGCTCAGGCGGGCGAAGGAGGGCCTCGACCCCGCCCGGTTCGGCGGGCTTTCGGTGCTCGAGATCGGGCACCGCGGGCCCGACTACGCCCGGATCCACGAGGAGGTCCGAGAGCGGCTGCGGCGCCTGCTCGCCGTCCCGGAGGACCGCGAGATCCTCCTCCTGCCCGGGGGAGCCACGATGCAGTTCGCGATGCTCCCGCTCAACCTCCGCCGGGACGGCCGCCCCGTCGACGTCGTCCTCACCGGCCGGTGGGCCGAGAAGGCGCTCGAGCACGCCCGCGCCTCCGGCCCGGTCAGGGTGGCGGCGAGCGGGAAGGAGCAGAGCTACCGGATCGTGCCCCCGCCGGAAGCGTGGGCGGTCCGCGCCGACGCCGCCTACCTCCACGTGACCACGAACAACACCGTTTTCGGAACGCGCCTGGCCCGACTGCCCGAGGATCTCCCGGTGCCGCTCGTCGGCGACGCCAGTTCGGAGATCCTGGCCGCGCCGCTTCCCGTATCGCGGTTCGCGGTGCTGTACGCCGGCGCGCAGAAGTGCCTCGGCCCCGCGGGGCTGGCGGTGGTCGTCATCCGCCGCGATCTGCTGGAGGCGGTGCCGGAGGGGCTCCCCCCGATGCTCTCGTACCGCGCCCACGCCGCCGCGGGCTCCCGGCTCAACACGCCGCCGACGGCCCTCGTCTGGCTGATGGGCCTGATGCTCGAGTGGATCGAGGAGGAGGGGGGGGCGGAGGAGATGCACCGCCGGACCCGCGAGCGGGCGGCTCTCGTCTACGAGGCGCTGGATCGGCACCCGGAGGTCTACGAACCGGTGGCGGCCCCCCCGTGCCGGTCGCTGACCAACGTCGTCTTCCGGCTCCGGAATCCGGGGCTCCAGCCCCGCTTCCTGGAGGCGGCGCGGGCCGCCGGCCTGGTGGGTCTCGCCGGCCACCGATCGGTGGGAGGGCTCAGGGCATCGATGTACACGGGCATGCCGGTGGAAGGTGCGCGGCGCCTGGCGGAGTTCCTCGACCGGTTCGCCGCCGATGGGGGGGCGGTGTAGACTAGGGCCCGATCACCCGCGAGGTTTCGGACCGCTTGACTTTCCGGAGGGGCCGCTCCATATCGACGGGAGCCGGGCGGCCCGCGGCCGGGCGGGCTCCCCCGGCTCGGCCGATCCCGCCGGACCAAGACCAGTTCCAGGCAACCGAGGCCGCGCCGGCGCGCGCCCGCCAGGGCGCGGGGCGGCGCACGGGTGGAGGATCCCGCCCCGGGCGGGGCGGACGGAGCAGGACGTGGCGCTGACGGACCGATACCCGGAAGTGAAGGCGCTCTTGGCGATGGCCAAGAAGAAGGGGGCGCTCGGCCCCGAGGATCTCGTCGAGCACCTCCCGGACGAGCTCCTCGCCGATCCCGGCGACATGGAGGAGCTGAAGGCCCTGTTGCGCGCCGAGGAGATCGACATCTCCGAGATCGAGGCGGCGGAGGAGTCCGCGTCCGAAGAAGGCCTGCGGCGGAAGGAGGAGGTGCCGCACGCGACCGGCGACCGGACCGACGATCCCGTGCGCCTCTATCTGCGCGAGATGGGTGCCGTTCCGCTCCTCACCAAGAAGGGGGAGGTGGAGATCGCCCGGCGGATCGAAGCGGGCGAGGTCCGCGTGCTTCGCGCGCTCCTGTCGTGCCGCTACGGGCTGGAGAAGATCCGCGCCATCCCCGCCACGCTCAGCGCGTCCCCGAAGAAGGTCGAGGAGATCTTCGACATCTCGGAGGAGGCGATCGGGGTCAAGGGCCGGGGGTTGCCGCGCGAGCAGCTCATCGCCCGAAAGGTGAAGCACGCGGTGGCCCGCCTCGAGGAGGTGCTGGATGCGGTCAAGCAGTCCGCGAGGCTCGAATCCCGCCTCCGCCGGCTCAAGGACGGCTCGCCGACGCACCGGAAAGTCTCGGAGGAGCGGGAGCGGCTGGAAGAGAAGCTCCGCGAGGAGCTCCTGCCCGACCTTGGCCTGTCGCAGTCGTTCGTGGATCAGATCGCCCGGGAAGTCCTGGAGGCCCACCGCAAGCTGCAGCAGCACCAGCGCTCGCAGCGGGACCTCGAGCGCCGGCTGAAGGGAACGCGCGATCAGTCGGTGAGGCGCGAGATCCAGGAGAAGATCCGGTTGGCCGCGGAGGAGATCCGGATCATCGAGCAGGAGATCAAGGCGGACGCGGAGGAACTGTCGGCCCTCGCCCGGGAAATCAGCCGCGGGCAGGCGGAGGCGGCGCAGGCCAAGAAGGATCTGATCGAGGCCAACCTGCGGCTCGTGGTCTCGATCGCGAAGAAGTACACGAATCGCGGGCTGAAGCTGCTCGACCTGATCCAGGAAGGCAACATCGGCCTGATGCGCGCCGTCGACAAATTCGAGTACAAGCGCGGCTACAAGTTCTCGACCTACGCCACCTGGTGGATCCGCCAGGCGATCACGCGGGCGATCGCCGACCAGGCGCGCACCATCCGCATCCCGGTCCACATGATCGAGACGATCAACAAGCTGATCCGGACCGCGCGAACGCTCGATCAGGAACTCGGGCGGGAGCCGACGCCGGAGGAG
>RFHH01000113.1 GCA_003696075.1 Acidobacteriota bacterium | reverse complement strand
GGCGTCGAGGCTCGCGGCGGCGTGGCGGCGGCTTCCCCGGTGCGTGCGCCGCGCGGCCGCCGCGCCGGCGCTCTTCGCCGTTTTCTGGGCGCTGCGAACGCGCAACTTCGCCCTCGGGGACAGCGCCCACCTCATCCAGGCGGTGACCTACTTCGGCATCCGGTTCGGCTACCGGGCGACCTACAACGAGCCTCTCGAGATCCTCACCCACACGGTCCTCTTCCGTTTTGCGCACGATCTCTTCGGCGCTTCGGTGGAGACGGTGTACGCCGCGGCGAGCTGCGCGGCGGGTGTCGCCGTCGTGATGATCCTCGCCCGCCTCTTCGTCCGCGGAGCGGTTCCGCGCGAGCGGGCGCTGGCGGGACTCGTTCCGACGCTCAGCGCCGGCGTGTTCGCGATCTACTTCGGCAGCGTCGAGCACTACTGCCTCGTCGGCCTGCTGATGATCGCGGCGATCGCCGCCACGCACCGCTACCTGGCCCGCGGGGGCTCGATACTTCCCGCGGCGCTGGCGGCCGGCGGAGCGGTTTCCTTTCACGTCCTCGGCGGCTGGCTCCTGCCCCCGCTCTTCGCGGCGCCGTTCCTCGGATCCCGCCGGCAGCGCCGGACGCGCGATCTCCTGGTGGCAGCGGCCGGGGTCGGCCTGCCGGTTCTCGCCACGATCGCGCTCCTCACCGCGCTCGGCGTGCCCCTCGCCTCGATCCGGGACACGCACCTCGGCCGGATGAAGTTCGTGTTCCTTCTCGATCCGACCTACCGCTACTTCCAGTTCTCGATGTTCTCCGCGGCGCACCTCGAGGCCGCGGTCAACGAGCTGCTGCTGACGTCCTTTCCCGGCCTCGCAGCGATCGCCTATCTCGCGCTCGCGCATCCCCGAGCGGTTCGCCTGCGGGGCGACCGCTTCGCCCTGTTTCTGGCGGCGCTGGCCGTTTCGTTTCAGGTCTTCGCCCTCACCTGGAACCCCGACCTCGGCCCGGCGAACGACTGGGACCTGTTCGCGGTGGTCGGCTACGGCTACGCGCTCCTCGGAGGCTGGCTGCTCGCGCGGAGTTCGGTTCCGTGGCCTGCGCTGCGGTACGCGGTCGTGCCGATCGCTGCGGTGGGCCTCCTCGTCTCCGCGTCGTTCGTCGTGTGGAACCACAGCACCGCCGTCGAAGTGGACAGCGGTCATGCGAGGGCGCACCTCCTCGCCGGCAACGACGCCGTCCGGCGGGGCGATCTGGCGAGCGCCGCGGAGCACTACTCGGAGGCGGTGCGCCTCGATCCCGGAAACGCCATCGCCCACCGGAACCTGGGCGAGACCCTGAGGCGTCTCGGCCGCCGCGAGGAGGCGATCCGCGAGCTGCGCCAAAGCCTCCGGCTCGACCCGGCGGGGCCCTTCGCCGCGAAAGCGCGCCGCTCCCTCGAGGCGCTCGGGGCGGCACCTCCGTGAGGCGGGCGGTGCTTCCGCTGGCGCGCTGGCGGCGGCGGTTTGCGCAGTGGCTGGCCGAGCGCCGCCTGCGCCGGCGTGCCCGCGAAGCGCTCGACGAACTGTTCGCGAACCGGCCCGATCTTCTGCGCCAGGCCCGTCTCGCTCCTCGCCACCGCCATCGCCTCAACGTCCTGGAAGTCGAGCCCGATTCGGGGGACGGGGTGCGCGCCGTGCGGTTCGGGATCGTCCGCCACCCGCGGCCCCACCCCCTCGCGCCGCGGGGAGACGAGGTTCTGGAGATCGTGGAGTACCGGCCGGCCGAAGAGCGCCTCCGGGTGATCGCCGCGCGGAACCTGACACGGTCGCGGGAGCAGCCTGAACGGTAGGAGCGGGCCCACCGGACGGCCGGTGCGCCTCGGAGGGCGCCCCTGTTCCGCCGACCGCGCGGGGGAGCGCGAGGCGCATCCGAGGCGGTGCGTTTTCGCATCCCAACCGCTGATCACTCGGTGGTCGCCCCCGGCATCGCCCGCAATTTCCCCAGCGCGTCGGGGCGGCGATCCGCTTGCCGGTGGTCCGGCTTGCCGAGCCGTCGGGAGCGCTCCTCCGCCGATGTGAAGTGCGTCCCCGATGGTGCGTTCTTCCGCCGAAGTCGTTGGAAGTGCGGAGGTTTGCGCTCTCGAACGGATCGACGCCCGAGCATCGGGCCGAACTGTCTGCATTTCAACGAGTTGGGCGGGGCTTCGCACCCTCGAGGGAGCACCTCCCCGGCGATGGGCCTCGCTCGGATCCCCCCTCCGGACCCACCAGGGGCCGCGACGGACCCGCCGGCCGCTCGGCTGGACCGGGAAAACGGAGCCCGAGGCCCGCTCCGGCCGACCTCCGGGGCGCCGATCGGTGCCCGCCCCAACGGGGAAAAGCTGCGGTCCCGAGAAGCCCGACGGGGGCGGCACCGCGCCCGAGCTCCCGGCCGCCACCGCTTCCGGCCCAGGCTCGCACCGCGAGGTTGCACCCGCGGGCGATCGCGGCTCGGGGACGCCACCAGCCGCCGGGCCGGCGCCGGACGACCGGACCGCCGCCCCTTCCGTCCGGCCCCGCCGGGCGGAGCCGACGGCGCGGCCCCGGACCGCCGCGCTCGAAGACCTCGTCAGGCTTCCGCCCTGACCCGGACCGGATCCGGAGCCGGGGTGCGCGGTGTGCCGTACGCGGCCGCCATCCTCGCCGCGACCTCCCGCGCGATCCGGTGACGGAAGAGCGCGGCCGTCGAGTGCCCGCCGGGCAAGAAGACCAACCGCTCCGGGCCGAGCGCCCGGATCAGTTCGTCGAGACTGTCGGAGGGCTCGATCCTGTCGTACCGGGCTCTCACGAACGTGAGCCCGTCGCCCCCGATCCGCCCTGCGTGCCGCGCCAGGTGAAGGGCCCGGGTCGCCCGGCGGAAGCTCTCCCATGTGAACCCCGCGGCGAGGATCCGCCGCGCCAGATGGGCCGTCGCCGCTCCCTCGCGCACGCCGCGCTGGTAGTTGTTGGTCACGCAGACGGCGACGGCGGGATCGCGCAGTCCGAACAGCCTGGCGAGCAGCAACCCGTACGCTCCGAGGCTGTAGCCGACGACGACGAGCCTTTCGAAACCGAAGTCGCGACGGAGCAGCGCTCGGGTCGCGGCGTGGTCGGCCTGCCACTGCCGGAGCGCCTCGAACAGGCGCCGCGGGTTCTGGTTCAGCATTCCCTCGCCCGGCCGGAAGCCGGGCCGCCGCCTCATCATGTGGTGGGGGGCGACCATGACCGCGACCCTGAAGCGGGAGGCGAGGGGAGCGAGGAGGTAGTCGATGGCGCTCCACCTCCCGGCGTAGACCCAGTGATGGAACAGCACACCCCCCTCCCCGGCATCGGGCGGCGCCGGATAGAGGCGGACCACCACACGGTCGACGCGCGGGTCGCCGCACGGCCGGGCCGAGGGGAAGGTGACGAACTCGCCCTCGCGGCGCACCCGGCCGGGCGGCGGGGCGCCGACGCCGGCCGGTTCGAGGTACTCCTCGAACCGCTCGTTCAGCTCGTCGAGCTCCGCCAGGTACCGAGGGTCGCCGGGACGGCCCTCCCCCGGTTCGAAATAGCGCTCGTCTGGACCGAGGCGGCCGATCCCCGCCGCCCGGCAGCCGGCCCACCGGAGCCGCTCGACGGCCGTGAGGAGTGGGTCGATCGGGATCATGGGCGCGATCGCCGGGACCCTTCCGGGCCCGTGGAGTCTTCCCATTTATGCGACGCCGCGCGGCAGCGTCAACCTGAAGCGGCGTCCCTGAGGAAAGCGGCGACCGCGGCCGCGAACTCGTCGGGGGCGTCGACGAACGGCCAGTGGCCGGCGGGGGCGACGACGGCCACGGGCACACCTTCGCGCCGGAGTGCCGCGAGACTGCGCGGGCACGCTCCTCCCGGGGACCCCGCCACGTACAGGACCGGGATTCCGAGCGCGGCGAGCCGGCGGGCCAGCGATCCGTCGCGGGAGAGCCGGACGAGATCGACGGAGTGGCGATAAAAGGAGGCGGGGTCGGCGAAGGCGAGGCTGGCGGCATAACCCCGGAGGGCCTCGTCCCGCACCCCCTTCCGGTGGACGGCGCGGCGCAGCTCTTCCAGCCCGCCGCGGAGAAACGCCGCCCGCGACCGGGAGGCGGCGCGGCCGCTGAAGGTGCAATCGCCGGAGGTGATGTTCCCGTCGATGTCGACGACCGCTTGGACGGCGCGCGGTCGCCGCTCGGCCGCCAGGGTGGCGAGCACGCCCCCCATCGAGTGGCCCAGCCAGATCACCGGCGGGGTCGCCGCCCGCGCCTCCACCCACAAGGCCGCCGCCAGGGCCAGCCGTTCCAGCCGCTCCGGCCGGGCGGGCCACGGCGAGCGGCCGTAGCCGGGCAGGTCCGGGATGAGCTGGTCGAACCGGCGGAATTCCGGGTGCGCCGCGATCCGCTCGAAACAGAGGCCCGACTCGCCGAGGCCGTGGATCCAGACCAGCGTCCCGCGCGGCCGGGCGGCGCTCCGGCGCCGGAAGAACCAGCCGTCTTCGAAACGGTGCTCCAAGGTCACCGGTGCGTCCCGCCGGCGTATTTCTTCTCGCCCGCCTCGATCCGGACGGGAAGGACGTTTCCCGGTGGCGGCAGCGGGCAGGTCGCGAACGGCGTGAACGCGCACGGGGGGTTGTACGCCTTGTTGAAATCGAGCACGACAGGCCCCTCCGCCACCCTCTCGCTGTAGAGGAAACGGCTGGCCTCGTAGGTTTCGTGCCCGCTGGTCGCGTCCCTGAACACGAAGAAGAACTCCTCCGCGTCGGGCGACTCCAGCCAGGGTTCGAGGGTGAGCTCGCGCCCGTCCAGCCGGAACCGGACGACGCCGGGCACGAGCATCCGATCCGTCGTCCCCGCGACCGTGGCGACCTCGACCTCCTTCGGGGAGGGGTACGGCTCGAAAACGGCGGTGACCCGGTAGCGCGGGTCGACGGGGAAGTAGTCCAGACCCCGGAACTCCCGCCGGGTGGGGCTTTCCGGATCCTTGGCCCGGATGCCGAGGCGGTCGCCCCGCCGGATGAGGTAGAACGTGATCCGCCCGGTGCGCACCAGCGACGGGCGGCCCTCGGCGTCGCTGACCAGCCGCTGCCCCGCGGCCGGTGTGCCGTCGACGGTGACGTCCGCGCCGGGCGCGGCGTGGACGGTCACGACGTCCCCGTCCCGTTCCAGCCAGCCGGCCCGCTCGGGAGCCGCCCCCTCCGGAAGCACGAGGTCGTTGTCCGGCGCGGAGCCGAACGTGTGCCGTCCGGGTTCGAGCCAGTACAGCGCCACGAGCGTGAGCCAGCCGTCCTCGCGGCGCAGGCGTGCCTCCCTTTCGGCCCTCCAGGCCTGGATCTCCGCAAGGTAGTCCGAGTCGGGTGTCCTTCCGGACGGGCAGCCGGCGGCGAGCAGCACCGCGAACACCCAGGCTCCCGCACCGCCGGGCAGCCGTTCGTACCGGCCCATCGACCGCCTCCTTTCCATGGTCGTGCGAGGCGATTATCGCCCACGGCGCCGTCGGGCCGCGCCGCCCCGGCGCATCGGCCAGCGGACGCGCGGCCGCGGCGCTCCGCCGGCTGCGCGGCCGGCGCGCCGCCGGTTACCATACCGGCCATCCACGCGGGTTCGTTCCCCGGGGAGGCGCCACGATGTCCCTCAAGCAGCGGATCCTCGACGACATGAAGGAGGCGATGAGGGCTCGCGACACCGACCGGCTGGCCACGCTTCGGATGCTGAAGGCGAAGATCACCGAGGCGGAGGTGGCCAAGCGGTCCGCGCACGGCGTCGACTACCAGCTCGACGATCAGGGAGTCCTCGCCGTTCTTGCCGCCTACGCCAAGCAGCGCCGGGAGGCGATCGAGGCCTACTCCAAGGGAGGCCGGGACGACCTCGTCGAAAAGGAGCGGAGGGAGCTCGAGGTGGTCGAGGCCTACCTTCCCCGGCAGCTCGGCGAGGAGGAGATCCGCGAGCGCCTGAAGGCGATCGTGGCGCAGGTGGGAGCCTCCGGACCGGGCGATCTGGGCAAGGTGATGAAAGCGGCGATGGCGGAGCTTCGCGGGGCGGCGGACGGCAAGCTCGTCAACCGGCTCGCCCGGGAGATCCTCTCCGGATCCTGAGGCCCCGCCCGTCAGGCCACCGGGAGCCGGGCGAACTCGCGCATCTTCTCGTGGTGGTTCGCGCGGTGGAAGCGGCGGAGCAGCCGCAGCCGCTCGCTCGGCGACCTCGGCCTCAAGGCGCGGATCAGGCGGATCGCGAACCGGTCGGCGTCCCGGTACCGGGCCCGGACGGCGGGGTCCTCCTCCGAGTACTCCGCCGGGAACAGGTAGCGCTCCACGAACGACCGGGCGGCGTCGCCGATGTCCCTCCGCCCGGTCAACCGGGCGATGAAATGGGTGAGCACGAGGTACTTCGTCACCCCGGCATGCCATTCGAGCTCGAGCAGGGACAGCGGGCCCTCGCGCCGGCGGACGCGGTCGGCGAAGGTGAGCAGATGGTCCACCTCCTCCACCAGCGTCGCGAACTCGCCCACGTTCTGGCCGCCGATCTCGCGCCGCGGGTCATGACGTTCGAGCGTTTCGATCAGCGCATCCGGAAGGTAGAGCGCGGCGGCCCAGGCCTCCCGCCGCGGGAGCGGCCGCAGGAGCAGCCGGGCTCCCGCGCCTTCCGTGACGTCCGCGCCGGCGCCGGCACGCTGGCGCTCGATCAGGCGCGCATGGCCGAGGTCCCCCACCACGAAGCGGCCGAGCGGGCCGACCCCCGCGTCGAAGTCGTAGGTCCGCTCGATCAGGCGCCCGACCTGGTCGATCAGGGGCAGCGCCGCGCTCACGAAGACGTCCCCTCCCCGCCGATCCGGCGGCAGACCAGACGCCCGTCCTCGACGTCGATGAGAACCCCGCGGTAGGGGACCCGCGCGCGGGCCCGCTGGAGGATCTCGCGGTCGAGCGCAGTGAGGTCCACCGGCTTGTCGGAGGCCTTCAGCTCGCGCACCCGCTGCAGGAGATCTTCCGGCGTCTCCCGCCGGCCGCGCTCGTCGCGACGGATCATCTTGCCCACCTCGACGTTGCAGTGCCGCTGGAGGAGGGCCGCCAGCCGCCGCGCGCCGTACTCCGGCGAGTAGCCGCGGTCGAGCAGGTGCTCTTCGGCCGCGGGCGACAGGCGCAGCTCGATGCCGTGGATGTCCCGGTAGCGGACGGCGATCTTCTCGAACTCGAGGCGGAGGATCCTCGCCGCGGAGTCGCGGCCGAGGTGCCGGAAGCGCACGATCTTCAGCCGGTTGATGAATTCGGGCGAGAGGGTCTTCTTCAGCGCCCGCGACAGTTCGGCCCGGTAGGCGGCTTGACGTTCCTCGTCGCCCCCGAAGCCGATCGGCTTCGTGCTCGCGCCGCGGTCCTTGTAGCCGATGTTCGACGTGTAGAAGATCAGCGTGCCGGCGAAGTTGAGCTCGTTCCCGTGAGCGTCGGTCGTCGTGCCGCGGTCCATGATCGAAAGGAAGAACCGCCTGAGCTGGGGGTGAGCCTTCTCCACCTCGTCGACGAGGATCACCGCGAGGGGTGCGCCGGCGGCGCGCTTGTGGAACTCGGTGAGCAGGCCCGGCTCGTCGGAGCGGATGAACCCGCGGGTGGCGCCGCGGAGCTCGTTGATGTCGGAGGGGTAGGTGTAGTTCGGCCCTTCGATCGTCAGGAGCGGGACCTCGAGACCCCACTGCCGCTCCAGCAGGCGCACCAGCGTCTCGACGAGGTAGTTCTTCCCCACCCCCGTCGGCCCGACGAGGAAGTAGCTCCCGGGGCGGAGGAGGTTCTGGGTGCCGACCGCGTACAGGGCGAGGTCGTCGCAGAGGGTCTCGATCGCCTCGTCCTGGTCGATGACGATCGACATCAGCTCCTCGCGCAGGCGGTCGAGGTCGAGGCCGGCGAACAGGAGCAGCCGCTCGTAGGCGCCGAGGAGGTGCTCCCGCGGCAGGGAAGCCCCCGTGAACAGCGGGCCCCCGCTCGGAGCGGGTTCCTCTTCCTGCTCCGCCTGCCCGGCGACGGCCTCCCGGGCGGCCGCGCCCGCGAGAAGCGCCGCTTCCCCGGCCCGCACGAGCGCCCCCTCCGAGCCGGGAACCACCAGGCCTCCCGCCGTCTCCCGGGGCGCCCCGCCCTCCTCCGGCGGCTCCTCGACCTCTCCCGCCTCCCGGAGCATCCGCGAGTAGAGGTCGAAGCGCTCCGCGCACCGGTGGAGGAACTCCACCTCGTCCTCGATCCGGACCGCGTCCCCGAGCCGGTTGGACAGGAAGTGTTCGCGCAGGCGGGCGTCCGCCGCCAGCAGCTCGAGCACGTCGGCGGCGAGGTCGTAGGCCTTCGGCCCCAGCTCCTCGAGCGAGACCCCGTGGATCTCGGAGCGGCCGGTGATCGCCAGGTCGAACAGCGCCTGGTCCCCGATGCGCCGCACGGGGTCGGGCAGGCGGCGCACGCGGCTGATCAGCGACGGAAGATCGGGTGCCGCCGGCATCCGGAACCAGGGCGCGGCGAGGAGCGCCGCCAGACGGCGCGGGTCCCCGCCGAGGACCGCCCGGAGCCGCTCGTCGGTGTAGACGTCCTCGAGGAGAGCCGAGCAGCGGGTGACCACCCCCACGAGGTGCTCCATTTCCCTTCGCTGGAGCGGCTCCACTCCGAGGCGCTCGGCGGCGCGTTCCAGCCTCTGCAGCAACGTCCGCTCGTCGAGAGGAACGATGGCACTGCGGCGATCGGTCATCGTGGCTCCGCCGGCTTCCTCCCGCCGGCGCCGGGCCGCCGGCGGTCTCCCCTCGCCCGGACGGCGGGCGGCTCCGCCCCCGCGCCGCTGCGCGCGGCGCGCCGTCCGGGCCGGTGTCGCCCACGGATCTTTTTCGCCTCTTTTCCGCGAAACGGCAACGCGTCCGCGGGGCGCGCGCCCGGAACGCCCCGCCGGCGCGTTGCGGCTTGACAGCCCCGAGGGCCGATCTTATTGTCAGCACTCGCCGGCGAGGAGTGCTAGCCGGCGGTCGGGCGTGTGCCCGCAAGTTATTGCAAATTCGCGTCTTATTACAGGAGGACCGGTCATGAAGATCAAGCCTCTCCACGATCGCGTGCTCGTCAAGCGGATCGAGGAGGCCCAGAAGACCAAGGGCGGGATCATCATCCCCGACACGGCGAAGGAAAAGCCGCAGGAGGGGGAGGTGATCGCGGTCGGCCAGGGTAAGCGGGACGACCAGGGCAAGGTGCATCCGCTCGAGGTCAAGAAGGGCGACAGGGTGCTGTTCGGCAAGTACTCCGGAACCGAGGTCAAGATCGAGGGTGAGGAGTACGTGATCCTGCGCGAGGACGAGATCCTCGGCATCGTCGGCTGAGGCGGCGCCCCGTTCCGGGGCAGACCCGCCACTGACGGCATCGATTCGGAGATCCCCGCCCGGGCCCCTGGGCCCGGGCGAACGAGGAGTAGCCATGGCTGCGAAGAAGGTTTCCTACGCGGAGGATTGCCGACAGGCGCTGCTCCGCGGCGTGAACAAGCTCGCGGACGCCGTGAAGGTGACGCTCGGTCCCCGCGGGCGCAACGTCGTCATCGAGAAGAAGTTCGGCTCGCCGCTGTCGACCAAGGACGGCGTCACCGTCGCCAAGGAGCTCGAGCTGGACGACCCGTGGGAGAACATCGGCTGCCAGATGGTCCGCGAGGTCAGCTCGAAGACCTCGGACGTGGCCGGTGACGGCACCACTACCGCCACCGTGCTGGCCCAGGCCATCTTCCGCGAGGGCGTCAAGGCGGTGACCGCGGGCGCCAACCCGATGGACCTCAAGCGCGGCATCGAGGCGGCGACCGAGGCCGTCGTCGAGGAGATCAAGAAGCTCTCCCAGCCGGTCAAGGGCAAGATGATCGCCCAGGTCGGCGCGATCTCGGCGAACAACGACGAGGAGATCGGCAAGATCATC